>JAHEOG010000127.1 GCA_018609925.1 Gammaproteobacteria bacterium | reverse complement strand
TCGGCGATGTCATCGGTAAATACCATCCCCATGGGGACGCCGCCGTTTACGACACCATCGTGCGCCTGGCCCAGGACTTCACCATGCGCTATCCGCTGGTGGACGGGCAGGGCAACTTCGGCTCCATCGACGGCGACAACGCGGCGGCCATGCGCTATACGGAGATCCGTATGGCCCGGCTCGCTCACGACCTTCTCACCGACATCGACCGCGAGACGGTGGACTTCGTCCCCAACTACGACGGGGCCGATACGGAGCCCACGGTGCTGCCCTCGCGGGTGCCCAACCTCCTGGTAAACGGCGCCGCCGGCATCGCCGTTGGCATGGCCACCAACATCCCGCCCCACAACCTGGGCGAGGTGGTCGACGCCTGCCTCGCGTTGATCGACGATCCCGAGCTCACGGTGGAAGACCTCATGGGCCGCATCCAGGGCCCCGATTTCCCCACCGCCGGGATCATCAACGGCTACAAGGGCATCCGCGAAGCCTACCGCACGGGCCGGGGCTCTCTCCGGGTCCGGGGAAGGGTGCGGACGGAATCCGACAAGAAGGGCCGCCAGCGCCTCGTGGTCCACGAGCTCCCCTACCTGGTCAACAAGGCCCGTCTGGTGGAGAAGATCGCCGAGCTGGTCAAGGAGAACAAGATCGGCGGCATCGCCGATCTGCGCGACGAGTCGGACAAGGACGGCATCCGCGTCGTGATCGAGATCAAGCGCGGCGAGGAGCCGGAGATCGTCCTCAACAACCTGTACAAGCAGACCCAGCTCGAGTCGGTCTTCGGCATCACCCTGATCGCCCTGGACCAGGGCCAGCCCCGGACGCTGAACCTGAAAGAGATCGTGGAGGCCTTCATCCTCCACCGGCGGGAGGTTGTCACCCGGCGCACCCTCTACGACCTCCGCCAGGCACGCAAGCGGGCCCACACCCTGGAAGGCCTGGCCGTGGCCCTGGCCAACCTCGACCCGCTGATCGACCTGATCCGGAATTCCCAGGACTCGGCCACCGCCAAGGAGCGCCTCTGCGCCGAGGTGTGGGAGCCCGGAGGCGTGGAGCACCTCGTCCACCGGGCCGCCCAGTCGGGAGGGGTGCGCAACGAAGAGGGCCTGGGCCTGGTGGAGGGCGGCTACAAGCTTTCCCCGGAGCAGGCCCAGTCCATCCTCGATATGCGCCTGCACCGCCTCACCGGCCTGGAACGGGAGAAGATCCTCCAGGAGTTCGAGGAGGTCCTGGACAAGATCGACGACCTCCTCGACATCCTGCGCTCCGAGCAGCGGCTCATGGCGGTCATTCGGGGCGAGCTGAGCGACATCAAGGAGCGGTTCGCTGACGAGCGCCGGACCGAGATCCAGGAGGAGGCCGCCGAGCTAACCCTGGAGGACCTGGTGGCCGAGGAGGACATGGTGGTCACCCTGACCCGGGCCGGCTACATCAAGCGCCAGCCCCTGTCCGGGTACCGGGCCCAGCGCCGCGGGGGCAAGGGCAAGGCGGCCACCACCACCCGCGACGCCGAAGACTTCGTGGAGCGCTTGTTCGTGGCGTCCACCCACCAGTACATCCTGTGCTTCTCGGATGCCGGCAAGGTCTACTGGCTCAAGGTCTACGAGCTGCCCGAGGCCGGGCGCAGCGCCCGCGGCAAGGCCATCGTCAACCTCCTTCCCCTCGGCAAGGACGAGCGCATCACCACCGTTATGCCGGTGGACCGGTTCGAGGAGGGGCGCTTCGTGGTCATGACCACCTCCCAGGGGGTGGTGAAGCGCCTGGACCTGATGGACTTCTCCCGGCCGCGCAAGGCGGGAATCATCGCCATCAAGCTGGAAAAGGGCGAGTCCCTGGTGGGCGCGCGCATCACCAGCGGTGACGAGGAGCTTCTGATGGCCACCAGCTCGGGCAAGGCCATCCGCTTCCCCGAACAGGAGGTCCGGGTCATGGGCCGCAATGCCCGCGGCGTTCGGGGCATCGCCATGGGCGAGGGCGACCGGCTCATCGCCTTGCAGGTGGTCCGACCCGGGTGGGAGGTGCTGACGGTCACCAGCAACGGCTACGGCAAGCGTACCAATCTCGGCTCCTATCGGGTGCAGAGTCGGGGCGGACAGGGTGTGCTCACCATCAAGACCTCCCAGCGCAACGGCGAGGTGGTCAGCCTGCGGCTGGTCCAGTCCGACGACGAGGTCATGATCGTGACCTCCCAGGGCACCCTGATCCGCACCCCGGTAGCCGGCATCTCCCGCCAGGGTCGGAACACCCAGGGGGTCCGGCTCATCGACCTCGCCAAGCAGGAATGGGTGGTGGGGGCCGAGCGGGTGGCGGAGTCCGGTGCCGACGACGAGAGCCCCCAGTAGGCTCATCGGCACTTTAGGATGCGCTTAAAAAGATCCGGCGGATCGGCTAGAATAGTGGCTCTTTTTAGCCACCCGGAGGATCCATGAGCCGCGTTTTCAATTTCAGCGCCGGTCCCGCCATGCTGCCCGAGCCCGTCCTGCAGCAAGCGGGAGAGGAGATCACGGACTGGCACGGCTCGGGCATGTCCGTGATGGAGATGAGCCACCGCGGTCCGGAGTTCGAGTCCATCATCGAGGCCGCGGAGGCCGACCTCCGGGAGCTCCTCGCCATCCCCGACGAGTACTTTGTCCTGTTCCTCCAGGGCGGCGCCAGCAGCCAGTTCTCGGCCGTTCCCCTGAACCTGCTGGGCGACAAGGATCGGGCCGACTACATCAACACCGGCAGCTGGTCCCAGAAGGCCATCAAGGAAGGCAAGCGCTATTGCCGGACCCAGATCCCGGCCAGCGCGGAGGCGGAGAACTTCACCTGGATCCCCAAGCAGGACCAGCTTGAGCTCGATCCCGGCGCCGCCTACTGCCACATCACCACCAACAACACCATCTTCGGGACCGAGTACCACTACCTCCCCGATACCGGCGACGTCCCCCTGGTTGCCGACATGTCCTCGGATATCCTCTCGGGTCCCATCGATGTCTCCCGGTTCGGCGTGATCTACGCCGGCGCTCAGAAGAACATCGGCCCCAGCGGGCTGACCATTGTCATCGTCCGCAAGGATCTGGTGGGTCACGCCTGGGAGCAGTGTCCGGCCATGCTCAATTACCAGACCCATGCCGACACGGGCTCCATGTACAACACCCCGCCCACCTACGCCATCTACATCGCCGGCCTGGTCTTCCGATGGCTCAAGGAGGGTGGCGGTCTCTCCGTTATGGAGCAGACCAACCGGCGCAAGGCGGCCAAGCTCTACGACACCATCGACGCCAGCGACTTCTATCGGTCCCCGGTGGAGCCGGAGGATCGCAGCCTTATGAACGTGCCCTTCACCCTGGCCGATCCCGACCTGGATGCCACTTTCCTGGAGGAAGCGGCGGCCCAGGGCCTGGTTACCCTTAAGGGGCATCGCTCGGTGGGCGGCATGCGCGCTTCCATCTACAACGCCATGCCCGAAGAGGGGGTGGATTCGCTGGTGGCGTTCATGCAGGACTTCGAGCGCCGCTACGGCTGACCCCCAGCTCCCACGGAAAAGACGCGAGGTGCCCTTATGGCTAAAGTCCTAATCAGCGACCAGATGTCGTCCGAGGCCGAGACCGTATTCGAGGACCACGGCGTGGACGTCGATGTCCGCACCGATCTCACCACCGAGCAGCTCCGGGAGATGATCGGCGAATACCAGGGCCTTGTTGTGCGGTCCGCGACCAAGGTCGACGCCGATCTCCTGGACGCCGCCGACAACCTTCGGGTTATCGGCCGGGCGGGCATCGGGGTCGACAACGTCGACATCCCGGCCGCCTCCGAGAAGGGCGTCATCGTGATGAACACGCCCTTCGGCAACACGGTGACCACCGCCGAGCACGCCATTGCCCTCATGGTCTCCGCGGCCCGTAACGTGCCTCAGGCCACGGCCTCCATGAAGGATGGCAAGTGGGAGAAGTCCCGCTTCGCGGGCGTGGAGCTCTACCAGAAGACCCTTGGGGTCGTCGGCACCGGCAATATCGGATCGCTGGTGGTGGAGCGCGCCCATGGGCTGAAGATGCGCGTCATCGCCTATGATCCCTATATCTCCCAGGATCGCGCCGACGATCTGGGGGTGGAGCTGGTGGAGCTCGAGGAGCTCTATCGGCGGGCCGACTTCATCACCATCCATACCCCCCTCACCAAGGCCACCCACCATCTCGTCAGCGACGACGCCTTCGACCGGATGCGGAGCAACGCCATCCTGGTGAACTCCTCCCGGGGAGGCGTGGTGGACGAGGATGCCCTGGACCGGGCCCTGGAGGCGGGCAAGATACGCGGTGCCGCCCTGGACGTCTTCGAGGAGGAGCCGGTGGAGGACCACCCCCTCCTACGCCACGACCACTTCATCTGCACCCCCCATCTGGGGGCATCCACGGTGGAGGCGCAGGTCAACGTGGCCGTCCAGGTGGCGGAGCAGATCTGCGATTACCTGAACAAGGGCATTATCCAGAACGCGGTCAACATCCCGTCGATGGAAGAGGAGGAGATCCCCCTGCTGCAGCCGTACCTGAACCTGGGCGATCGGCTAGGCACCATCCTGGGCCAGCTCGCCCAAGGGGGCTTCAAACGGGTGGACATCGAGTACGCCGGCGAGGTCTCGGCCCTCAATCACAAGCCCATCACCACCACCATCCTCAAGGGCCTGCTTGACCCCATCCTCCCGGATACCGTCAACTTGGTGAACGCGCCCTTGCTGGCCGAGCAGCGGGACATCAAAATCAGCGAGACCACCCGCAAGCAGGCCGAGGAATTCAACAGCCGGATCCGGGTGACCCTGGGCACGGAAAAGGAGACGTGGACCATCGACGGCACCCTGGTCCACGGTACGCCGCGGGTGGTGGAGCTCAACGGCGTGGAGCTGGAGATGGTCCCGGAGGGCCGCATGCTGTACATGGCCAACCGGGACGAGCCCGGGCTGATCGGGAAGATCGGCACCATCCTGGGGGAGGCCGATATCAACATCGCCAACTTTATGCACGGCCGCGATCGGCCTGAGGGCTACGCCTTCTCCTTCTTGAGCGTGGACCAGCCCGTTCCCCCGGAGATCATCCGTCGTATCGGCGAGGTGGAGAGCATCCTTGAGGTGAAGGAAGTCAATCTCTAGTCCCTTATTGTTCCCTTGCCGGGGCGCATACGGGCCGGGCCCCGAGGCCCGGCCCGGCTTTTGGGCCCTGTACTCGATGCCAGGTAGCCGGGCGGGGATTTCGGAGGCGAGGCGACCTTGAACCGTAAGAGCAGTCCCCAGGAAGAGGACCGGGACCGGCGCGAGGCCCTTCGCGCGGAGATCGATCGTCTGGATGACGAGATCCAGGACCGGATCAATCAGCGTGCGGCCAAGGTCCTCGAGATCGCGCGCCTCAAGGAGGTGGAGGGGGAGCCCTTCTATCGCCCTGAGCGCGAGGCCCGGATCCTCAATCGCTTGGCGGAGCGCAATCCGGGCCCCTTCCCCACGGAGGATCTGGTCCGGATCTTCCGGGAGCTCATGTCCTCCTGCCTGGCCCTGGAGCGGCCCTTGTCCGTGGCCTATTTGGGCCCGGCGGCCTCCTTTTCCCATTCCGCCGTCTTTCAGCACTTCGGTCACGCCGTGGCGGAGGTCCCCCAGCGGAGCATCGAGGAGGTCTTCCGCGCCGTGGGCTCCGGCCAGGCCCAGTTCGGGGTGGTGCCCATGGAGAACTCCACGGAGGGCTCCGTGAACGCCACCCTGGATGCTCTCATGCATACCCCCTTGATGGTTTGTGGGGAGGTGGCCATGCGGGTGGCGCACCACCTGGTTGGCCATGCCACGGACATCGCAGGGATCCGCCGGGTCTACGTGCATCCCCAGACCCGGGCTCAGTGCCGGGAATGGCTAACCACCCATCTGGCGGAGGCAGAGTGGGTGGAAGTCCCGAGCAACGCCGAGGCGGCTCGTCGGGCAGCCGAGGATCCTAAGGCCGCCGCAGTGGCCGGGGCCGCGGCCCGCGATTATTATGAGCTGCCCCTCCTCGCCGCGGGGATCGAGGACGATCCCGCGAACACCACCCGCTTCGTGGTCATCGGCTCCCGTGCGGTGGAGCCTACGGGGCAGGACAGGACCTCCCTTTTGGTCTCGGGCCCCAACCGCCCCGGCAGCCTCCTGGCCATGCTCCAGCCCTTCTCGGACGCCGGGGTCAATCTGACCAAGATCGTGTCCCGCCCCGCCCGGGGCGGACTGTGGGATTACGTCTTCTTCCTGGACCTGGAAGGGCATCGCGAGGAGCAGGCGGTCCAGCAGGCGCTTTCCATGGTGGAGGAGGGCGGGGCCGCCGTGCGAGTCCTGGGCTCCTATCCCCGTGCCGATCCCCCTTCCTGAAACCGCCCAAACAGGAACCCCTTGAGCCAAAGTCCCGCTTTCCAGCGTGTGGCCATCCTCGGCGTGGGCCTGATCGGCGGCTCCCTCGCACGGGATCTGAGGGCCTCCGGATCGGTTGGCGAGGTTGTCGGGATCGAGCCCGACCCCGCCACCCTGGACCGGGCTCGGCAGCGGGGCCTGATCGATCGGGGTGAGACCGATCCCGAGTCGGGGGTGCGGGACGCGGACGTGGTGGTGGTTGCGGTGCCGGTGGGAAGCTTCGGGGAGGCCCTGGCAGCGATCCGGCCGGGCCTGTCCGAAGGGGTGGTGGTTACGGACGTCGGCAGCGTCAAAGGCCCGGTGCAGGCCGAGGCAGAAGAAGCCCTGGCGGGTGCGGCGGCCTTTGTGGGAGGCCATCCCATCGCCGGGACGGAGGATTCCGGGGTGGATGCAGCAGTCCCCGACCTGTTCCGGGACGCCCTGTGTGTCCTGACGCGGACCGGGACGACCCCCGAATGGGCAGTGACCCGGATCCGCCGCCTCTGGGAAGGCGTCGGAGGGGAGGTCGTATGCATGGATCCCGAGGAGCATGATCGCATCCTGGCCGCCACCAGCCACTTGCCCCACATGCTGGCTTTCGCCCTGATCCGGACCTTCGCCGGGCTCTCCGCCGGGCCCGGGGTGGAGCGGTTCGCGGCCGGGGGATTCCGCGACCTCACCCGCATCGCGGGTAGTGATGCCATCATGTGGCGGGATATCGCCCTGGCCAACGCGCCCGCGCTCCTCGCCACGATCGATCGGTTCCAGGAGCGCCTCAGGGAGCTGCGCTACGCCATCGAGGCCGGGGACGGCGAGACCCTGGAAGGGCTCCTGCGGGAGGCCCGCGAGCTCCGCCGGGGACTGGCCGGCGATGCGGATGAGTCCGGGACCGGCAATGACCGAGGCAGCTGAGCTTATGGAGGCGGAAGGCGGGACCCCCCAAGGGCGGATCCGGGTCCCCGGGGACAAATCCATCTCCCATCGCGCGGTGATGCTGGCCTCGGTGGCCCAGGGGGAGAGCCGAATTTCCGGGTTCCTCCCGGGGGAGGACTGCCTGGCGAGCCTGGCCGCCTTCCGCTCCATGGGGGTTCCGATCGAGGGCCCGGACGGGGACCGGGTGCGGATCCGGGGCGGGGGCCGGGCGGGGCTGCAGCCGCCGCCGGGAGTCCTGGACCTGGGCAATTCGGGGACCTCCCTGCGCCTGCTGGCGGGGCTTCTGGCGGGGCAACCCTTTGCCAGCGAGCTGACCGGGGACGCCAGCCTGCGCCGGCGTCCCATGGATCGAGTCATCGAGCCGCTGGAGGCCATGGGGGCCCGCCTCCGGGCCGGAGGCGAAGGCCAGCGTCCGCCCATCGTGATCGAGCCGGCGACGGAGCTACACGGCATCCGCTACCGCCTGCCAGTGGCCTCCGCCCAGGTGAAATCCGCCGTCCTGCTGGCGGGGCTCTATGCTCGGGGCGAGACCTGCGTTATCGAGCCGCAGCCGACCCGCGATCACACCGAGCGCATGCTGGAGACCCTGGGCTACTCCCTGCACCGGCCGGAGCCCGGGGCGATCTGCCTGGAAGGGGGCGGCCAGCTACAGGGAGGCGAGCTCACCGTCCCGGGGGACCTTTCCTCTGCCGCGTTCTTCCTGGTGGCCGCCGCCATGGTGCCCGGGTCCGACCTGACCGTGGCGGGGGTGGGGGTGAATCCCACCCGCCGCGGTGTCCTGGAGATCCTTCGGAGCATGGGGGCCGAGATCGAGGAGCAGGAGCCCCGCATACTGGGCGGCGAGCCGGTGGCCGATCTTCGGGTCCGCGGTGGCGAGCTGCGGGGCATCGAGATCGATCCGCAGCTGGTGCCATTGGCCATCGACGAGTTCCCGGTCCTGTTCGTCGCCGCTGCGGCGGCCCGGGGCCGGACGGTCCTGCGTGATGCCGCTGAGCTGCGGGTCAAGGAGAGCGATCGCATCCAGGTCATGGCCGAGGGTCTGCAACGGCTGGGCATCGAGGCGGAGCCGCGGCCCGACGGCATCCGCATCGAAGGGGGCCAGCTCCGGGGGGGCACGGTGGACGCCCGCAACGACCACCGCGTAGCCATGGCCTTCGCCGTGGCCTCGGTGGCCGCGTCGGGCCCCATCACGGTCCGGGGCAGTGGCGCTATCCGCACTTCCTTCCCGGGCTTCCCGGAGACCGCGTCGGAGGCCGGGCTGAATTTGTACCTACCGGAAGAGGCCAGTCCCCTTGGCGAGTAGCTCGGATACGCAAGCCCCGGTAGTGACCATCGACGGCCCCAGCGGGACGGGCAAGGGGACCTTGGCCGGGCTCCTCGCCC
>JAHEOG010000126.1 GCA_018609925.1 Gammaproteobacteria bacterium | reverse complement strand
GTAGGTGCCGACGCCGGTGCGCCCGGCCTCGTTGATAAAGATCCGCTCCACCGGCATCTGCATGAAGTCCCCGTCGTACTCCTGCTCCAGACGGGTCCGGCAGTACGGGCAGATGTCACCGATGATGTCGACCCCATAGGTCTCCCGGAACTCGGAGCGCTTGGTCTGGGGGATCAGGTGCAGCGGGGACTCGTGCACCGGGCAGCCCTGGATGGCGTACAGGGCCCCTTCTTCGGTATGGCTGTACTCCTCCAGGCCCCGCTTGAGCAGGATCACCAGCGAGGACTTGCCACCGGAGGGGGGTCCCAGGAGCAGAAGCAAACGACGGCCTACCTCCGAGCCCTCGCTGGCGGCCTTGAAGTAGTTGGCCACCCGCTCCAGGGCCTCGTCCACGCCGAACAGGTCATTGGCGAACAGGTTGTAGCGGGTGACGTGGTCCCCCTCATCGGAGGTCTCCGTCCCGTACCAACGGATCATGTCCCACATGTACTGGTGGCTGGTGCGGGTGATGCCCGTCGGATCGGCGGGCAGGATTTCCTGAAGGAACTCCCCGAGCGTGCCCTCCCAGTGTCGGGCCTTGTGCTCCTTGGTGAAGCTCTCCAGGGAGTCTAGGAACTGGTTGTGCTTGGTACCTTCGGTGTTCTCGCCATTGCCTGCCATGCGGCCCTCCTTGGGTTCGACGCGGCCGGCCCGTTTCCCGGGGCTTAGATCGCACGGGCCTCGACTCGGTTCACGAGTACAAGCCGATTCCCGGTTTCCCGGGTTCCCGGTCGCGAGCCCGTCCGAGGGATTGCGGACGGCGATACCCATATCCGGTTTTAAACCACCTGGGGCCGCCAGTTAAAGGGGTAAGACGGGGAAAATTTGCCCGCCCCTTGGCCCGGAACATCGGGGTCGGGGCCGGATCCCCCTTGCCTGACAACGGGTTGGGAAGGGAATCGAAAGCTGGCCTGCGCCTCAAGGGGGGAGGGAATAGGCGAGGCCCTGGCGGGGTCTAACGGAGATAGCCCTCCTTCTCGAGGTGGAGCAGCACTTCCTGGGCCGCCTCCATGGGGGAGAGATCGGTGGTGTCGAGGGCGACCGCGGGGTCCAACGGCTCCTCGTAGGGATCGTCGATCCCGGTGAAGTCCTTGATCAGACCTTGCCGCGCCTTGGCGTACAGGCCCTTGCGGTCGCGGGCCTCGCAGACCTCCATGGGGGTCCGAACGTAGACCTCGATGAACCCGCCGAACTCCTCGATCATATCCCGGTTCTCCTCCCGCACGTGGCGGTAGGGGGCGATGGGCGCGCAGATGGCGATGCCGCCGTTCTTGGTGATCTCCTTGGCGACGAACCCGATTCGGCGAACATTGAGGTTGCGGTGCTCGCGGGTAAAGCCAAGCTCGCTGGAGAGGTGGTGGCGCACCACGTCGCCATCGAGCAGGGTCACGGGTCGACCTCCCATCTCCCGAAAGCGGGCCTCCAGGACATTGGCCACCGTGGACTTGCCGGCCCCCGAGAGCCCGGTAAAGAAGATGGTCACCCCCTGGCGGTGCTTGGGAGGATAGCTGCGGCGGAGCTCGGCCACCACGTTGGGGAAGGAGAACCATTCCGGAATCTCTAGGCCCTCACGGAGTCGCCGGCGAACCTCGGTCCCCGACAGCCGCTTGACGGTGGCATCCTCGGGGATCTCATCCACCGGCTCGTACTCGGCCCGCTCCTCGACGTAGGCCATCTCCTTGAACGGGACCATGCGCACCCCTATCTCGCTCTGGTATTCCGCTACCAGCTCCTGGGCCTCGTAGGGCCCGTAGAAATCGGAGCCGTCGCTGGCCTCGCCCGGCCCGGCGTGATCGCGGCCGACGATGAAGTGGCTGCAGCCGTAGTTCTTGCGAATGAGCGTGTGCCACAGGGCCTCCCGGGGACCGCCCATGCGCATGGCCAGCGGCAGCAGCGACAGCATCATCATCTTGTCGGGGTAGTGCTCGGCGATGGCCTGATAGCAGCGCACCCGGGTGTAGTGATCGATGTCGCCGGGCTTGGTCATGCCCACGACCGGATGGATGAGCAGGCCGGCCTCCTCCTCGGCGGCCGCCCGCATGGTCAGCTCCTTGTGGGCCCGGTGCATGGGGTTGCGCGTCTGGAACGCCACCACGCGGCGCCAGCCCAGGCGCACGAACTCCGCCCGGAGCTCGGTGGGGGTGCGCCGGAGCTGGGTGAAATCGTAATGCAGCGGGAGCTGGACGCCTTCCAGCTTCCCCCCGAGGTAGACCTCGCCCGCCTGATCCAGGAGATAGGCCACACCCGGGTGGGCCCGATCGGTGGAGCCAAAGACGGCCTGCGCTTCCCGCGCCTTGTCGGGGACGAAGAACTCCTCCAGATGCAGAACCGCCAGCATGAAGCCCTCCCGGTCCCGCAGGGCCACGCTCTGGCCGGGGGCCAGGGGCTCGGCGGTCGCCCGGGAGACATCGAGGGTGATGGGCATGGGCCAGACCGTACCGTCGGCCAGCCGCAGCCGATCCCGGACCGACTCGTAGTCGACCTCCCCCAAAAACCCGGTCAGCGGCGAGAAGCCGCCGTTCAATAGCAGCTCCAGGTCGCAGAGCTGGCGCTCCGTCAGGGTCAGGGAGGGAAGCTCGATCGACGCCTCGCGCAGCTCCTCGGCGCGCTCCTCGTCCACCAGGAGCTCGCGGAGCTGGCCACCGTGAGGGGCGATCAGATGATCCATGGGTAAGGCATCCCTGTGTTGGCTTTAGGATTGGTCCGAGGTCTGTTGGGGCCCGCTTGGCACCGGGGGATTCCGTCCCCGCAGCCGCTCCTGCAGGTATTCGGTCAGCTCGCGGCCCAGATCGTCCCGGCGCAGACCCAGCTCCACTTGGGCCTTGAGGTAGCCCAGCTTGGAGCCGCAGTCGAACCGGGTCCCGGGGAAAGGATAGGCGCGCAGGGTCTCGCCGTAGTCGGTGATCAGGGCCTCGAGGGCGTCGGTGAGCTGGATCTCCCCACCGCGGCCCCGCTGGGCCCGGCCCAGGGCGTCCAATACCGTGGGTGCCAGGACATAGCGTCCCACCACGGCCAGATGGGACGGCGCCTGCCGGGGATCGGGCTTCTCCACCAGGCCATTAACCGGGTAGGTCTCGCCGTCGAAGGCGCCGGGATCGACGACGCCGTAGGCGCCCACCGCCTCCGGAGGGACCGGCTCCACCGCCACCTGGCTGGCGCCGCTCGCCTCGTAGGCCGCCTTCATGCGTCCGATGGCCCCCGGCTCGGCGTCCATCAGGTCATCGGGCAATAGCACCGCGAACGGCTCGTCCGCTACCGAGTCCCGGGCGCACCAGACGGCATGGCCGAGCCCGAGGGGCTGCTTCTGCCGGACGTAGGTGACCGAGGCCATGTCCGAGACTTCCCGGTAGACCTGGGCCAGGTCCTCCCGGCCTTTGTCCAGGAGCAGGCTCTCCAGGCCTTCCTGGAAATCGAAGTGGTCCTCGATGGAGCGCTTGCCCCGCCCGGTGACGAAGATGACCTGCTCGATGCCCGCCGCGACGGCCTCCTCCACCGCGTATTGGATGAGGGGCTTGTCCACGACGGGCAGCATCTCTTTGGCCATGGCCTTGGTCGCCGGCAGGAACCGGGTGCCCAGACCAGCCACAGGGAAAACGGCCTTACGGACGGGCTGTGGCATTGCCTTCTTCCTTTGCCAGCGAGCTTCCTTTGCCCGCAGGCACGGGGACCGAGGGACCCGGCGCCGGGGAGCCGGGTTGCCGAAAGGAATCTATCACAGGCTCCGGTGGGGGCCCAGAAGCGCTCATCACCGGCCTACCGACGACTCCCCCGATTCCGCCTCGTCGGGATAGAACCGCTCGACAAGATCGGCGAGCTCCTCCAGCCCGAGCTGTCCCGGCCCCGTGGCCCGATCCAGCGAGGCGTAACAGGCCCAGCTCCCGAAGGCGGGACCCATCACCCGGGACAAGGCTCCCGCCGTTCCCAAGCCCATGGCGATCAGGGACTGGGATCGGCTCCGACGGTGGGTCCAGCAGGCCAGATCGGCCATCTCGTCGGTATCGGCCACATGCACAGCGGCCTTGAAATGGTCCGCCTCGAGGGCGCCGGCCTCCAGGGCAAGCACATCCAACCAGTCCGAGCCGGGGTAGCGATCGAAGGCGTGGAAGGAGGCGATGAGCTGGCAGCCCTCGGGCCGGTGGGCCCGGACCCAGTCGAGGAGCTCGGGGGAGTCGCGGAGCTCGACGTCCACGAAGGCGGGGCCATGAGCCCCCCAGGCCGCTTCCAAAAAGGCCCGGCGCTGATCCTCGTCCCAGCGGCGGAAGCCCCCTTCCCCGGCCGAGCGGGGGGTCAGTAACAGCGGACGCTGCCATTGCGCCACGGCATGGCAGAGGGCGGCGGCAACAGAGGGTCCCCCGGTGATCGCGTCGAGGCGAACCTCCACCAAATCCGCCCGGGCCACCCGGCTGCCGCCCTCATCCGGCAGATCCTCCGGACCCGCAGCCGCCAGACAGGCAACGATGTGGGGTCTGGACATGGCTCCTCCCGGACCGGGGGTCGACCTGTTGGGGCAGAGGCAAAGCAAAAGGGCCGCGCCGGAGCGCGGCCCTCTTCTGGGCGAGGGTCCGTCTGGCTAGCTGCCAGCCTCGACCTCCCCTTTTAGCTCCTCCAGGGTCCGGGTCCCGATGCCGTCAACCTCCTGGAGCTCAGCCACCGAGGCGAAGCCGTCGTGGCTTTGCCGGTAGTCAACGATCCGCCGGGCGAGGACTTCCCCGACCCCGTCCAGGGCCATGAGCTCCTCGACACTGGCCTCGTTCACATCCACGGACTCGGCGGCAACGGCGGGAGCGGCAAGGGCCCCGACCAGGGCCACGGCTAAGACATGGATACGCATAGTATCCCCCCTTTGTGTGGTTTTGGTCGACGAACTTCCAGTTTCTGCCAGAGCTTCACTCGGGTGTCAAATCACCCGAATCGGTCCCTTCCAGGACCACGGTGGCCAGGGAATATTCCGGCTCGTCGGCTAGGCTCAGGTGGGTGTGGCGGACCCCGAGCTGCCAAGCCCGCCCCGCCGCCGCCCCGTGGAAGGACAGTCGAGGCGGCTCACCGGGGGCACGGTATACCTCCAGATCCCGGAACCGGATGCCGTTGCGGAATCCCGTCCCTAGGGCCTTCACCCCCGCCTCCTTGGCCGCAAAGCGTGCGGCCAGGCACTGGGCCGGATCCTCGCGCCCCCGGCAAGTCCGCCATTCCGCCTCGGTGAGCAGCTTGCGAGCGAAGCGCTCGCCCCGATGCTCCAGAACAGAGCGAACGCGGGCTACCGCTACCAAGTCGGTTCCCAAGCCTAGAATCACAACCACAACCTCCCGGAAGTCGCTGCCTAACCGCGCCGGAAGGCGGCCCCTTCCCGAATCCGGCGCTTCATCCCGGCCACGGCAAGGCCGAGGCCGTCAAAGACGGCCCGGGCCACGATGGCGTGACCGATGTTCAGCTCCTTGACCCCGGGCAGCTGCGCGATGGCCTCCACATTGGCGTAGTCCAGACCGTGGCCACCGTGAACCCGCAAACCCAGGGCATGGGCCCGGGCCATCCCGGTCTCGATCCGTTGCAGCTCCTGCCTGCGGGACTCGGCCCCGGTGGCGTTGGCATAGGCCCCGGTGTGGAGCTCCACCACCGGCGCCCCCGCTTGGCTGGCCGCTTCGAGCTGCTCCGGATCGGGATCCACGAACAGGGAGACCCGGATGCCGGCTCCGGTCAGGCGCTCCACCGCGGCCTGGACCGCCGCCACCTGGGAGGCCACATCCAGTCCCCCCTCGGTGGTGAGCTCGGCGCGGCGCTCCGGGACCAGGCAGCAGTCCCGCGGACGGACCTGCTCGGCGACCCCGATCATCTCCTCGGTGAGGGCCATCTCCAGGTTCAGCTTGGTCTGGACAGTCTCCTGGAGGATCCGGATATCCCGGTCCTGGATGTGGCGGCGGTCCTCGCGCAAATGGGCCGTGATGCCGTCGGCCCCGGCCCGCTCCGCCTCCAGGGCGGCATGGACGGGCTCGGGATAGGCGCTCCCCCGAGTCTCACGCAGGGTGGCCACGTGGTCGATGTTGACGCCCAGCTCGATCATGGCTCCTCCGGCCTCCCGGATCCGCGACGCCAGGGTAGCACGACCTCCCCCCGGCTAAGGGTTCTCCTTGGAGCCGTCCCCACGGCTAACGGAGCGCAATAGCTCGCGGCTGGCCAAGGGGCGAGAGCCCAAATGGGGGGCCAGCGCGGTCCGCATCAAATCCCGCGCCTCGCGGCGCTCGCATCGGTCGGCCCCTCCCCCCCCGGTCAGGGAGCACACGGCGCGTCCCGAGAAAGGACGGGGATCCCCAGTACAGGCGGGACATACGACTCCGACCTCGGGCTCCCAGGCATAGCTCTGTTCCGGATCCACGGCCGCGCCACACCTGCCGCAGCGACCCCAGTCGGGGGCGAGGCCCAGCTCCCGCAGCAGGCCGGCCTCGAAGAGCCGCAGGCATTGATCGCGCCCCCCGTGGGCCAGGGCCGCCAAGGTCTCCCGATAGGCCCCGAACACCCGGGGATAGGGATCCAGGCGGGCGCACAGCCTCAGCAAAAGCTCGTTCAGGTAAAACCCCAGATAGAGGGCCTCCCCGCGCAGCCCAGCCGGCGCCCCAAGGGCCTCGGCGCCTCGCAGGGAGCGTAGCTCGCCGCGCCCGCCCCAGCCCACCTGCAGCGGCCGGAACGGTTCCAAAGGGGTCGCGCCCTTGCGCGGCTTGCGGGCGCCACGCGCCACCACGCCCACTCGGCCGGCATCCTCGGTGAACAGCTCCACCAGCAGGCTGGTCTCGCGATAGGGGCGCCGGTGCAAGATGTAGGCGGTGTGGCTTTCGGGCTGGCTCACGGTCCCGACCTCCGGGAAGGAGCGGGGCGGTTTCGTCAGGGCTTCCGACCACGGAGGAAAACCTGTTTGAAGGGCCTACCCCCCTGAGTATGACCGAATCGGTTGGCAGGGGGTGGCTCCGGGTTTTCGCTGTCCCCCTGTCCTTCGTGGGCTCGGTAACCCCTGAGGTCCTATCCCGGTCAGGAGGCCCTTTACTCCTCGTAGCCCAGCTCGCGAAGGGCCCGTTCGTCGCGGGTCCAGCCCTTCTGCACCCGGACGAAGAGGTCCAGATGGACGGAGGTATCCAGCAGCGTCTGGATGGACCGACGGGCCTCCGTGCCGATCTGTTTGATCCGGCGCCCACCGCGACCCAAAACGATAGCCTTCTGGCCTTCCCGCTCCACCAGGATGGTGGCCTGCAGGCGGGTGCGCTGGTCCTGCTCGGAGAACCGCTCCACCACCACCTCGGTGGCGTAGGGCAGCTCCTGGCCCAGCTGATGGAAGAGCTGCTCGCGCACCAGCTCGGCCACCAAAAAGCGCAGGCTCTTGTCGGTGAGCTGGTCCTCGGGGAACAGGGGTACACCCTCGGGGAGCCGCGCCGCCATCTCCCCTTCTAAGGCGTCCACGTTCTCCCCTTTGCGGGCCCCTATGGGTACAAGCGCGGCAAAGGGGTAGCGCTGCTGAAGCTGGTCCAGGTACGGCAAAAGCTTGCCCCGAGGCGTCACCCGGTCGACCTTGTTGACCGCCGCAATGACTGGGGCCTCTAGGCCTTCCAGACGCTCCAATATGGCATCCTCACCTGCCGTCCAGCGCAAGGCCTCGACCACCAGAACGACGACATCCACCCCCTCCAGAGCGGCGACGGCAGTGGCCACCATATAGCGATTGAGCTTGCGCTCGGATTGATGGATCCCCGGGGTGTCCACAAAGACCATCTGGTAACTGTCGGTTGTATGGATGCCCTGAATCCGGTGGCGGGTGGTCTGAGGACGGCGGGAGACAATGGAGACTTTCTCCTCCAGGATCCGGTTCATCAGCGTGGACTTGCCCACGTTTGGCCGACCCACCAGAGCCACGATCCCGCTTCGGAACCCCACCCCTGCCTCGCTGCCGTCAGTCATTGTCCGCTCCGAGCCGGCGCAGCATCTGCTGGGCGGCTTCCTGCTCCGCGCGGCGCTTGCTGCTGCCCTCTCCACGGGCCGCTTCCTGTCCCGCCACGACACACTCAATGGTGAACTGCTGGGCATGGTCCGCCCCGGAAGTCTCCACCAGGGAGTATTCCGGGAGGGTTAAGCCCTGGGCCTGGAGGTGCTCCTGGAGTCGGGTCTTGGGGTCCTTGGTGGCCGTCTCGGGAACCAAGGCCGCCATGCGCGGGGCCCAAAGCCGGTGGACAAGCTCGCTCATGGCCTCCACTCCGCCCTCCACCAGGACGGCCCCCACCAGGGCCTCCAAGGCATCGGCGAGGATGGACTCGCGGCGGTGCCCGCCTGCCTTGCGCTCCCCCCAGCCCAGGTAGACCAAGGAGCCGAGGTCCAATTCATCGGCCACCTCGGCCAGGGTG
>JAHEOG010000125.1 GCA_018609925.1 Gammaproteobacteria bacterium | reverse complement strand
GCAGCGACGGCGCGGGCGGCATGGGCCGGATCCGGTTCAGGAGCCCCCCAGAAGGCCATTAAGGCGTCCCCCATGTATTTGTCGAGGGTTCCACCGTGGGCATGGACCACCCGCGTGAGCTCCGTAAAGACCCGCTGCATCAGATGGGCCAACGCTTCGGGGGCCAGGCCTTCGGCCATCTCGGTGAATCCGCGGAGATCCGCGAACAGGACCGTGATCTCGGTGCGCTCGGCCTCCAGCTCGCGCGGGTCGGCCCCGGTCGCGGCGAGCCGCTCGATCACCCCAGCCGGGACATAGGCCGCGAACTGTCGGTACAGCTGCCGTTGTCGCCGCTCGGCTCGGGACAGTCGCGTCACGAGCAATGAGCCAAAGAGCAGGAGGGCCACAACCAGGGGCTCGAGCGGCGGCAGCGCCAACCGCTGCCCGTGCCAGAGGGCGAAGTTGGTGCCCAGCCAGAGGCCGGCCAGGCCGAGCAAGGCCCCGGCGGCAGCCACGGGGCCCAGGCGTTGATGCAAGATGACGGCCAGCAGCGCGAGCAGGCCATCGACGGCGAGCAGGAGCCAGGGCGCCGCACGCGGGGTATGGGCCAGGTTGCCATCCAAGATGCCGGCCAGGAAGCGGGCGTGGACTTCCACGCCCGGGGTCCGCACATTCCAGGGGGTCACCACGCGGTCAGCCAGGCCCAGGGCCGTCGAGCCCACGAAGACCACGACCCCCGAGAGGATGGCCGGATCGACCTCGCCGGCCAGGACCTCCGTGGCCGAGACGTAGCGGAAGCGTTTGGCCCCGCCGGCATACGGGATCCAGGCGGCCCCTTGCCGATCCACGGGGATCCGGAGGCCACTGCCCGGCGGCCCGAGGCGGAGCCAATGGGCCGGTCCCAGCCAGTGCCTTCCCGGGACCCACTGCGGCTCCGGCTGGCCTAACAACTGGCTCAGGGCGGCGACGGGCAGGGCCGGATAGGCCGTGCCATTGTAGCGGATTAAGGGGGGAACACGGCGAATGCTCCCGTCCGCGGCGACTACCGGGGTGATGTGGCCGGCGACGCCGGCTGCAGCAAGCCTGGGATGGTTGGCGATCAGGCCCCGGGCACGAGGCACCCAAGGAGGCGGGGAGTGCGCGAGCCCGCCGCTCGGCGCACCGCGGACGGGGGACGCCCCTTGGGCGCGTCGGTCAAAGGCCTGCGCCAAGACAACGGGGCCCTTGGCCACCGCCTCGATGAGCTGGCGGTCCCCGGCGCGATCCCGGCCCCTTTCGGGGAAGAGGATGTCCAACGCAACCAATGAGACGCCATAGCGCTCAACCAGCTGTTCGATGAGTCGGGCGATCCGGCGCCTTGGCCAGGGCCAGGCCCCTTCCGCCCGCAGGCTGGCCTCGTCGATGTCGACCACGACGATGCGCGCGTCCCGATCCGAGCTCCCCGAGGCGAGGCGGGCCCGGGCATCGTATAGGGCACCGGCGAGGACTTCGAGGCCATTCCAGGGGAGATCGCCCCGGATTACGCCGAGGCCAAGAGCAAGGCTCACGAAGGCCGCGAGCATCGGCCCCCTTAGGCCGGCGCTCATTCGCCGGGGTGCAGCCAATGCATGGCACCGCTCGCCTTCCGGCCCTGAGGCAGATCCCGCTGGAAGAGCATGCCCGCCTCGCGGGCACCGGGGCTCAGGGTGCCTTGAATCTGACTGTTCGAGGCCTCCGGGTCGCTTAGGAGGAATCCGTTCTCGCGCACCTTGCCGGCGGCATCCACGCTGACCGGATCGGTCAGCGCCGATGAGGTGATATCCAGATTGGTCTGGAATACCCGTTTCCCAAAGTCCACGCTCAGGTGGGCATTGGTCACCTCGGCGGGGGTGAGTGTGGCGCCTTCTTTGATGACGGCTTCGGCGGGGCCGGGTCGGAAGCGCACCACGCCAGTGGGCGGGAGATCGACTGTCTCCCATTGGGGGCGCAAAAGGGCGAAAACGGTATTGACGCCTTTGATCTCGCGGTCCTCGGTCAATTTTGCCAGGGCAGGCTTTTCCCCTTCCTTTTCCCCTTCCGGGACAAAGCGGGACCAGCGGCCCCAGGTGATCTGCCATTCCCGATCAACCGACCGGGTCACCGGCTCCGCCGTTTCCTGCTCCTGCACATCGGTAGCGATGTTGGGCACCGCTGTCTGGGAGCTTCCCCCTCCGGAAGGGCCCGTTGGGCCGGACCCCTTGCCAGGCGGCTTTCCGGAGCCGCCTGGCCCTTCCCGCTTCCCTTCCGAGGCGCCCGATTCGGCTTCGCCCGCTTCTCGGGGAACCAGGCTCTGGGTCTCCCCTTTCAGGATACGGGCGGCCTTATCTCGCGTGGTGACCTCCAGGAGGCGTCTGCCGTCCTGTTGGGCGCGAAGGGTCGCGGCGCCGGCGCCACTGCAAGCCCCAAGGCCTTCCGGACGACACTGATCATTGAAGGGAGAGACGGTAATCGCGCCCCTGTGCACCCGGGCCCGGGTGCGACTCTGGCTGGTGTAAACGGTGAACGCCGTACCCCGGATGCCGAGGGCCGCGAGGGGCGTATTGAGCCGAAAACCGTCCTTGTTCTGGTGCCCGGCCTTCCCGGTGACATTGCGCATGACCCCCTCGCGCAGCTTGAATTTCACGCGGCTGCGCTCGGGATGCGCCGGATCAAAGCGGTAGGCTTGGATCACCAGAACGGAGCCCGGCCGCAGGCTAACGAAGCCCCCATCCGCCATCCGGATTTGGACGTGGCCACTCGCCTTGGTAACGATCCGATCCCCAGGCTGGATTGCGTCGCCCTTGGCGAGGTCGCGCGGATCGGCCTGGCGCAGCAACCGGGCTTGGCCAATGGCAAACAGGACCCGCCCCGCCGGCGGAGCCCCGAAGGCCATGGCCGGCAGCAAGCCCGCCAGCAGCACTAGGGCCCCGAGGCGCCTTCCCCGGATGCCGCCCCCTTCCTTGCGCAAACCGGCTATCCCCCTTCTGGGGCCATCGCCCTTATTCCGCTGCCCCAACCATTGACGCCACCCAGAGGAATAATAACCTAGTCTGTCCGAACATGGACAAGCCCATTTCCCTTCCCCAGGCAGCCGCTCGCTTGTCTCTTCTGGCATCGCCGGCACAATGGCGCCATTGAGACGACGACCGCTTCCCATCGGCGATGCCCCGGCGACGACCCCGCCAAGCGGGAGGACCGCGTCCATGCGGGTCACCTCAGCCATGCTGAAACGCTTCCGCCTGCTTCATCCCCTACCG
>JAHEOG010000124.1 GCA_018609925.1 Gammaproteobacteria bacterium | reverse complement strand
TGATCGATACGATCCTGGCCTCGCTGCTGGCCGGGGGCAGCGTCTCCTACCTCTACTACTCGGATCGGCTGGTCCAGTTCCCCCTGGGGCTGTTCGGTATCGCTTTGGGCACCGCCATCCTGCCGACCCTGTCGGGGCTGGTCAGCGAGGGCGAGGAAGGGGCCTATAGCCGGACCCTGGACCGGGCCCTGCGCCTAATCGTGACCATTGGGGTGCCGGCCACGGTGGGGCTGGTCCTTCTGGGGCGGCCCATTCTGGCCACCCTCTTCCAGTACGGGGCCTTCACCAGCGAGGCGAGCTGGCTCACTTACCAGAGCCTGGTGGCCTATGCCCTCGGCCTGCTCGGCTTCATCGGCGTGAAGGTCCTGGCTCCGGCCTTCTATGCCCGGCAGGTCCCGGAGGTGCCCATGCGCATCGCGGTGCGGGCCCTGATGGCCAACTTGGTCCTGAACCTCCTCTTGATCGGGCCCCTGGCGCACGCCGGGCTGGCACTGGCCACCAGCCTCGCCGCCTTCCTGAATGCCGGGCTGCTCCTGCGGGAGCTGGCCCGGACTGGGCTCTACCGGCCCGAGCCGGGCTGGTGGTCCCATCTGGTTCGGGTGGCGCTGGCGGTGGCCGTGCTGGCGGGGATCTGCTGGATTGCCACCCCCGCGGCCGGCTTCTGGGACGGGGCCGGACCCCTCGTTCGGGCGGGGGTCCTGGCGGGCGTGATCGGGGCCGCCGGGGGAGGCTATCTGGTCGCGGCTTGGCTGCTGGATGTGGACGAGATCCGCCGGGGTCCGCGCTGGCTGGCCGGGCGCCTGGGGGGCTCCGCACCGGAGGAGGAATAGGGTCCTGCCCATGCAGAGCCCGGCTGTGCCGGGTTACCATCCCGTTGGCAGTGGTGCCTCCGTCCGTGCCGGATGGCTGCGCGCCTCCCTCCGCCGACTCCCCTGGTGAGGCCCATGGAGCTGATCCGCGGCAGCCACAACCTGCGCCCGAAGCACCGGGGCTGCGTAGCGACCATCGGCAACTTCGACGGGGTCCACCGCGGCCACGTCGCCCTGCTGGAGCGCGCGCAGCGGCGAGCGGCCGAGCTGGGCCTGCCCACCTGTGTCGTCACCTTCGAGCCCCATTCCCGGGAGTTCCTGGCCCCGGAGACGGCCCCCGCCCGACTCACCGACCTGCGCGGCAAGGTGGCCGCGCTGCGGGAGCACGGGGTGGAGCGCCTTCTGGTCCTGCCCTTCAATCGGGCCCTGGCCTCCCTGGAGCCGGGGGAGTTCATCGAAAGGATCCTGGTGGCCGGACTGGGGATCCACCATGTGGTGGTGGGCCACGACTTCGCCTTCGGCAAGGGCGCCAAGGGGGGATTGGAAGACCTCCGGCGCTGGGGGTCGGAAGCGGGGTTCGTGGCTGAGGAGGTGGGCGAGCTGCGCGACGGGGACCGGGTGGTGGGATCAACCCCCATCCGGGCTGCGCTGGCCGAGGGGGGCCTGGCCACCGCCGAGCGCCTTTTGGGTCGATCCTACAGCCTCTACGGCCGGGTGGCCCGGGGCGAGGGGATCGGGCGGGAGCTCGGCTTCGCCACGGCCAACCTCCACACACGCCATCCCCGGCTGCCCCTGTCCGGGGTCTTCGCCGGCACGGTAACCGGCGAGGCGCTGACCGAGTACCCCGTGGCAGTGAACGTGGGCCGCCGTCCGGCTGTTGGCGGCAAGGAAGAACGGGTCGAGGCCCATCTCCTGGATTTCGAGGGGGATCTGTATGGGCGCCACCTGGAGCTCACCTTCCGGTGGCGGCTGCGGCCCGAAGAGGACTTCCCCGATTGGCACGGCCTGCGCCGCCAGATCGCCGAGGACGTCGGCCGCATCCGCGAGTATTTCGGTCTGGATCCGGGGCAGGGCGAGCCCGGCACGAGGTGATACCATAGCCGCTTCCCGCGAACGCCCCTTCTGCCCAACAACCCCCATCATCGGCGCCATGAGCTACAAGGACACCCTCAACCTGCCTCGCACCGAGCTCCCCATGCGGGCCCGGCTCCCCGAGCGCGAGCCGGACCAGCTCGCCCGTTGGCAGGAGGCGCAGATCTATCGCAAGGCGCGGGAGACTGCCCGCGGCCGGCCCCGCTTCGTCCTCCACGACGGCCCGCCCTACGCCAACGGCCACATCCACATCGGCCACGCCGTCAACAAGGTCTTGAAGGACATCATCTGCAAGTCCAAGCACCTGGCCGGCTTCGACGCCCCCTACGTGCCGGGCTGGGACTGCCACGGCCTGCCCATCGAGCAGAAGGTGGAGGAGCAGATCGAGGCGGCCGGGGAGTCGGTGTCCGCCACCGAGTTCCGGCGCCGCTGCCGGGACTACGCCCAGACCTATCTGGACATCCAGCGCAACGAGTTCCGCCGCCTGGGGGTGGCGGGGACCTGGGAGGATCCCTACGTCACCATGGACTTGGCCTACGAGGCCCAGATCGTGCGCGAGCTGGGCAAGGTCCTGGCCAATGGCAACGTCTACCGGGGGGCCAAGCCGGTCCACTGGTGCGCCGTCTGCGGGTCCGCCCTGGCCGAGGCCGAGGTGGAGTACCACGAGCGCACCGACCCGGCCATCGATGTGGCCTTCCCCGTGGCCGACGACCCGCAGGGGCGGCTTCCCATGGAGGCCGAGAGCCCGGCGGTCGTCATCTGGACCACCACGCCCTGGACCCTGCCGGCCAACCAGGCCGTCGCGGTGCATCCCGATGTGGAGTACGTGCTAATCGAAGGCGGAGGCCAAGCCTATCTGGTGGCGGCGGATCTAGCCGAGGCCACCGCCTCCCGGTGGGGGCTGGGCGAGCCCCGGGTGATCGGCCGGCTCCATGGCCGGGAGCTGTAAGGGCTGGTGCTACGCCATGCCTACCTGAAGGACCTGGAGGTGCCGGTGGTCCTGGGCGAGCACGTGACCCTGGATGCCGGCACCGGCTGCGTCCACATCGCCCCCGGGCACGGCCAGGAAGACTACGAGCTGGGCCGGGCCTACGACCTGGCTGTGGCGACCTGCGTCGACGAGGCCGGGCACTTCCATCCGGAGACCCCCGGGGTGGGCGGCCGGGACGCCCTGGAGGGCAACGCCGACGTGGTGGCCCGGATGGCCGAGCGGGGCCACCTGGTTCATCGCGAGGACCTGGCCCACAGCTATCCCCACTGCTGGCGGCACAAGACCCCTGTTCTGTTCCGGGCGACGCCGCAGTGGTTCGTCTCCCTCGCGGTCAATGACCTTCGCGACCGGGCCATGGCGGCCATCGACGAGACCACCTGGATCCCTGCGAGCGGGGCGGAGCGGATCGGGGGCATGGTGGCGCACCGCCCGGACTGGTGCATCAGCCGTCAGCGGCTCTGGGGGGTGCCGCTTACCCTGCTGGTCTGTGACGACTGCGGCGAGCCGGTGACCGACCCGGCCGTGATGGAGGCCGTGGCCGGGGCCGTCGAGGAGCGGGGGGTGGACGCCTGGTTCGAGATGGAGCCGAATGAGGTGCTCGGCCCGGAGCGGCGGTGTGATCACTGCGGCGGCGCCTCGTTTACCAAGGTTGAGGACATCCTCGATGTCTGGTTCGATTCCGGGGTCTCCCACGCCGCCGTCCTGGAGCGCCGCGAGGAGCTGCACTCGCCGGCCGAGCTCTACCTGGAAGGGTCGGATCAGCACCGGGGCTGGTTCCAGTCCTCGCTGCTGGAGTCGGTGCTCACCCGGGACCGGGCCCCCTACCGCGGGGTCCTGACCCACGGCTTCACGGTGGACGCCGAGGGCCGAAAGATGTCCAAGTCCGCGGGCAACGTGGTGGCCCCGCAGGACGTCATGGAGCGCTTCGGCGCCGATATCCTGCGCCTGTGGGTCTCGGCCCAGGACTTCAGCGGCGACATCCGCATCTCCGAGGAGATCCTGGAGCAGCTCGCCGGGACCTACCGCCGCATCCGCAACACCGCCCGCTTCCTGCTGGGCAACCTGGCCGATTTCGAGCCGGACCGCGACGCCGCCGACCCCGAAGCCCTGCTGGAGCTGGATCGCTGGATCTTGGCGGAGACGAGCCGGCTCCAGGACGAGATCGCCGCCGACTACGAGGCCTACGGCTTCCACCGGGTCTATACCCGGATCCACCAGTTCTGCGGCGAGACCCTGTCGGCCTTCTACCTGGATATCCTGAAGGACCGGCTCTACACCATGCCCCAGAGCTCGGCGGGGCGGCGCTCGGCGCAGACGGCCATGCACCACGTCCTGGAGGCTTTGGTGCGCTGGCTGGGCCCCATTACTTCCTTCACCGCCGAGGAGGTCTGGCGTCACATGCCGGGTGGGCGGGGCGAGAGCGTGCTGCTGGAGACCTATTACGGGCTCCCCGAGGTAGCCGACGGC
>JAHEOG010000123.1 GCA_018609925.1 Gammaproteobacteria bacterium | reverse complement strand
GGGAGGCGCGTTTCCTGGATTCCGGCCGCCATCAGCCCGGCTTTCTGGAGGAGGTGGGGAGGACCCTTAAGGAGTACGGCCATTGGCGCGGGGATTTCTGGGCCCGGCGTAAGAGCGGGGAGGTATTCGTCGCCCGCCTCGCCCTCTCCGCCATCCGCGATGATCAGGGCCGGGTCACCACCATAGTGGGTATCTTCAGTGACATTACGGAGGAAAAGGAGCAAGAGGCCGCTATCAAGCACCTGGCCAATCACGACCCCCTCACCGGCCTGCCTAACCGGAGGCTCCTCCATGACCGACTGAGCCAGGCCCTAGCGGATCGCCACCGGGAGCCTCCGGAGCGCAATCGGTTAGCCCTGTACTTCGTGGACCTGGACGATTTCAAGCGGGTCAACGACTGCTTCGGCCACGAAAAGGGGGATCAGGCCCTTCGGGAGATGGCGCACCGAATTCTGGAGACCTTACGGGAGGGGGATACGGTGGCCCGCTTCGGCGGCGACGAGTTCGTCATCCTGGCCAAGCACCTGCCGAGCCAGAAGGCCACCGAGGATCTGGCCCGGAAGATCTCCGCAGTGATTGGCGAGCCCCTTTCCCTGGAGGGGAACGGCTGCTCGGAGGGAGGCCCCATAAAAATCGCTGCGAGCATCGGCATCGTCATGGCCCCCACCCACGGGGACGACACCGACACCCTCCTAGACCGCGCCGACCACGCCATGTACCGGTCCAAGGAGGCCGGCAAGTCCTGTTACCACTTCTTCTAGGGAAACGCCCTGCTCGGGATACGGGACCCGGGTAGGGGACCGGCCTAGAATCGATCCCGCCAGGCCCGGATTGCGGCGAAGACGGCCACCATGTCGTCACCGTTGACGCCCTGAGCCCGGGCCGTCTCCCGAACGGCAGGCTCACCCACCCGCAGGAACGGGTTGGTCCGCAGTTCCTCGCCCATAGTGGAAGGTAGAGTAGGCTCGCCTTCCTCCCGCAGGGCCTCCGCCCTGGCCAGCTTGTACTCGATATCCGGATTTTCGGGCTCCACAACCCGGGCGAAGCGGAGGTTCTTTACGGTATATTCGTGACCGCAAAAGAGCCGGGTCGATTCGGGGAGCTCCGCCAGGCGGGACAGGCTGGTGTGCATCTGCTTGGCGGAGCCCTCGAACAGGCGCCCGCAGCCTGCGGCAAAGAGGGTATCACCGGCGAAAAGGAGCTCATCGTCCAGAAATACGAAGGCAACGTGGCTCCGGGTGTGTCCCGGGATGTCCCAAACCAGGCCCCGGCGGTTCAGCCCGGCTGGAGTCACAGTATCTCCATCGTACATGGGGTGGGTCAGGCCCGGGATTCGGTCGCGATCCTCGGCACTGCCATAGACGGGGAGGTCGTAGGTCTGTTGCAG
Organism: Gammaproteobacteria bacterium; assembly: GCA_018609925.1. Taxonomy (GTDB): domain Bacteria; phylum Pseudomonadota; class Gammaproteobacteria; order Thiohalorhabdales; family Thiohalorhabdaceae; genus Thiohalorhabdus. Next base: position 9,110 of record JAHEOG010000123.1, on the reverse strand, counting down.
CTCACGGTTGCCCCCGACATGGTCGGGGTGGTGGTGGGTGTTCAGGATGGCCAGGGGCTGCAAGCCCCGGTTCTCGATGTAGCGAATGGCGGGCTCGGCCTCGGAGGGGTCGACAATGACCACGCTGCGCCCGTCGGTCGCGTACAACAAGGCGATGTAGTTGTCCCGGAGGGCAGGGATCAGGACAACGGGGGACTCCATGGGCGGCTCCTGGTAGCGGAAGTGCCTAGTATCGGCGATAATGGTTACGGCCGCTCGCCCCGGTGTCAATTGGAGGCTCCCTTTGGGCTGGCTGGATAAGCCTCTGGGTCGCGCCGTCATGGCGCGCGAAGAAGAGGCCCTCGCACGGGCCTTGGACGGGCGACCGCCGTTTCCGGATGCCCTGTGCGTGGCCCCCCAAAGCTATGGGCCCATCTTTTCCCTCCTGGCCCAGCATTGCCACCGCCTCCATGGTTTGGCTCCCGCGGCGGGTAATGCCCTGGAAGGGGATCCGGGCACTACTACCCGACCTCGGCGCCTGGTCTGGGGGCTCCCTGAATCCCTTCCCTACCACAGTCGGCAGCTCGACCTGGTCGTTCTGATCCACTGTCTGGAATTCTCCCACTCCCCTTACGCCATACTGGCCGAGGCCGAGCGCGTTCTCGTTCCCAATGGGCGATTGCTGGGCCTGGTTTTCAATCCCTATTCGTGGTTCGGCCTAGCCCGGCTGTTGCGACGAGCCGAAGGCCGGGGACCGTGGTCCGGGTGGTTCCATGGTAAGGGGAGCATTCGTCGAATGGTGGATTCCACCGGGCTCGTCTTCGAAGGGGCCCACTACTGCTTTTGGCATCCCCCGATTGATCACGCGGGGCTACTCCAAGCCCTGCGGTTCCTGGAGCCCCTTTCCCGCGGTAGCCGGTTGCCTCTGGGTGGTATCGGGTGCTATCAGGCGCGCAAGGAGGAGCCGGGAATGACCCTGCTTGGGCCCGCATTCCGAGCCGAGCTGAACGGGGTCCCCGGGCGGCGGGTGGCCGCCTCACCTTTGGGCCGGGTGGCATGAGCTCCTCCCGGCGAGTGGAGCTCTTTACCGACGGTGCCTGCCGAGGTAATCCCGGGCCCGGTGGGTGGGGGGCGCTTCTCCGGTGGGGGGAGAAGGAGCGGGAGCTGAAGGGCTTTGAGCCGCATACCACCAACAACCGGATGGAGCTTACTGCGGCGATCCGCGGACTGAGTGCCCTAAAGCAGTCTTGCCGGGTGGACCTCACTACCGATTCCCAATACCTGCGGAAGGGAGTCACCGAGTGGATGCCGCAGTGGAAGCGCAGGGGGTGGCGGACCGCCAATGGCAAGCGCGTTCAGAACCGGGACCTCTGGGAGGAGCTGGACACCCTTCTACAGAGGCACGATGTCCGATTCCATTGGATCCGGGGGCATAGCGGCCATACCGAAAACGAGCGGGCCGATGGCCTGGCCAATCGGGCCATCGACGAAGCTTTGGCGGGCTGAGCGGGGGCGAACGATGACGCGCCAGATCGTGCTGGATACGGAAACCACCGGGCTCGAGCCGGAGGAGGGCCACCGGGTTATCGAGATCGGATGCGTCGAGCTGCTGGGCCGGCGGCGCACCGGCCAGACCTTCCACCGCTATCTCAACCCGCAGCTCCCGATCCCTCAGGAATCCACGGAGATTCACGGCATCCGGGACGAGGACGTTGCCGATTGCCCCGTCTTCCACGAGGTGGCCGATGAGCTCTTGGAATTCCTCACGGGGGCCGAGCTGGTCATCCATAATGCCCAGTTCGATCTGGGCTTCCTCAACAAGGAGCTGGAATGGGCGGGCTGGCCTCTTATCGAGGAGCATTGGGTGGTGGATACCCTGAAGGATGCACGCAACCTGCATCCGGGACAGAAGAACGATCTGGACTCCCTCTGTGCTCGGTACGAGGTGGACAACCGGAATCGGGAGAAGCACGGGGCTCTCCTTGACTCCGAGCTCCTGGCCGATGTCTTCCTCGCCATGACTGGGGGACAGGAGGATCTTGCCTTGGCGGCCGCCGAGGTAGGCCCCGAGGCTTCTTTTGGTGAATCGCTCGGCGACGACACGGGGGATTGTCGACCCCTGCCGCGGCTGGAGCCGACCGCTTCCGAATGGCAGGCCCACCGTAACTTCTTGCAGCGCATCCAGGAGGTGTCCGGTCAGTGCCTCTGGCTCACCCAGGAGGAAGACGATCTCCAGTGAGGCCCCGGGGTCCGATCCCCAGGCCCGGTTCCAGGCCCCCGCCACTTCGGCGGGTCCTTCCGGAAAGGCTTGGATATCCGACCCGGAGGCGCTGCCGGAGAACCTACCCGCCGATTGGGAGGATGCCCGGGACCTCCAGGAGCGCCTGCGGAAGCGCGTGATCCAGGCCCCCCTTTCCGGACCGATCCGCCGTATAGCCGGGGTGGATGCCGCCTTTACCAAAACCCGGGTGGTGGCCGTCGCGACCCTCTTTTCCTACCCGGAGCTGGAGCGGATCGAGGAAGGAATCGGGATCCGGCCGCTGGAGCTCCCGTACATCCCCGGTCTGCTCTCCTTCCGGGAGGGCCCCGCCGTGCTGGAGGCCATCGGGGGATTGCGCCGGTCCCCTGATCTCCTCCTGTTCGATGGGCAAGGCATCGCCCACCCACGGCGGCTGGGCATCGCCTCCCACCTTGGGGTGCTTCTGGATCGGCCTACCGTGGGGGTGGGCAAGACCCGCCTTACCGGGCACGCCGACGAGGAGGACCTGCCCCGGGGAAAGGGAGCCAGTCTACCTTTGGTAGAGGATGGAGAGGTCCTGGGCGCGCTCCTGCGCTCCCGAAAGGGGGTACGTCCTCTCTACGTCAGCCCGGGCCATCGCGTGACCGTTACAGGGGCGGCGGGGTGGACCCTTGCCTGCTGCACCCGATATCGGCTGCCGGAGCCGGTTCGCCGGGCCGATCGAGCGGCGGCGCAGCAGAAGGCCGGTCTTCAAGCGGGTGTTCGGGCGCCTCAGGTTCTGCCTTACGCAAGGAGGGATTCCCGACCATGAGCGAGATGGAGCAGCTGCTGCGATTGATGGAGCGGCTTAGGGACCCCCAGGAAGGGTGTCCCTGGGACCGAGAGCAGACCTTTGCCTCCATCGTCCCCCATACCCTGGAGGAGGCCTACGAGGTGGCGGACGCCATCGAGGAGGGGGACTGGTCGGGACTGCCCGATGAGCTGGGCGACCTGCTGTTCCAGGTGGTCTTCTACGCTCAGCTCGGCAAGGAGAGCGGAGCCTTTGATTTCGCCACGGTCGTGACTGCGATCAGGGATAAGCTCATCCGGCGCCATCCGCACGTCTTCGGGGACGAGGAGGTGGCCTCGGCCGCGGATCAGAGCCGGCGCTGGGAGCAGCACAAGGCCGCCGAGCGAATCGGGAAAACCGCACAGGGCAGGGCGCCTAGCGCTCTGGACGGGGTGGCGGGGGCCCTACCGGCTGTCCAGCGGGCGGGGAAGCTGCAGAGTCGGGCCATCCGGGCGGGCTTCGAGTGGCCCCGCGACGAGGATCTGTTCGCCAAGGTGGACGAGGAGCTGGGCGAGCTCCGGGAGGAGGTTACGGCGGGGGCTTCCATGCAGCGTAAGACCCATGAAGTGGGGGATCTGCTGTTTGCCATGGTGGGCTTGGCCCACCGCTTGGGGGTTGATCCGGAAACGGCGCTGCGCGAGTCGAATCGGCGCTTCGGGACGCGCTTCCGGACCATGGAGGAGCGGGCCTTGGAGGAGGGCAAGGCCCTTGAGGATTGCACCATCGACGAGCTGAAGGCCCTGTGGCAGCAAGCCAAACGGGCTACGGAGTAGTGCCGGATCGGGTTCGGAAAAGGGCTTGGCGCGGAAGGGGCGAACGAGTAAGGTGGCGCCCAATGGAATGAAGACATGGTCCATACCCTACTCCTCAATCCCGGAACTCGACCCATTGCCTGGGCCTCTTGGCAAGAGCTCGTTGTCCTCCACTGCCGAGGCCTGATCCACCAGTCCCTGGGGGAAGTGGTCTTCCGGGTCCATGGGGGATACTCCCGGGAGAGCGGCGCGCGCAGCGTCATGGATATCCCCTCCATCGCCGTCGTTTCCGAGGCTCGCCATCCCGGGGACCGCGTTCCCCTGCCCCGGCGCGAAAATCGAGAGCTCTACCGCCGGGATCGGTGGACCTGCCTGTATTGCGGTGGCCACTTCGAGCGCCGGGAGCTTTCCCGGGACCATGTCCATCCCCTGTCCCGGGGCGGGGAGGACCGTTGGGAGAACGTCGCCACCGCCTGTCGGCGCTGCAATCGCATCAAAGGGGGCAGAACCCCCGAGGAAGCCCGGATGCCGCTCCTCGCCGTGCCGTATCCTCCGGTCCATGCCGAGTGGATGGTGCTGACGGGCCGCGATATTCGCGGGGATCAAATGGAGATCCTCCGCGCGCACCTCCCCCGGAGCAGTCCCCTTAGGGGCATTCGCCCCCGCGTCGCCTGATCCCGATCGCCGGGAGGGAATGGCGGCTGGGGCCGGATCCGGCCGGCCCCGGCCGGATCCGCTACCCGATCAAATTACCCGGCCGGTCCCGCGGGGTAGCCGAAATGGCCGAGATCGATTTGGATCCCGAGGAAATCGCCACCGTCGCGTGGTTTTTGGAAACGGCTGTCGTCTCCCTCAAGGAGGCCCTGGAGGAGGAAGGGGAGACCGAAGGGGTAGGGGATGCCGTGCGCGTCCGGGATCTCCATGACCTGGAGGACCTTCGCCAACGGATCCAGTCCGGTCTAAGGGGTCAGTCCTCGGAGGGGTCCCAAGAGGCCATCGAGCTGCCCCCGGAGCAGCTCCAGAACCTCGCCCGGCTGGCTGGGGATGCCCTACGCCTCTGCCGGGGAGAGGCCCCCCATAAGCCGCTGGAGACACCTCCCGCCTTGGCCGATGCCTCCGGCCTAGAGGGGATCCTGGAAGGCATTCGAAGCAAGGTCCAAGGCCATCCGGAATTCCCTGAGCCACAGGGCTGATGGGCGTCTAGACCTTTTGGGAGTGCGGCCCATGCAAGCGGAAGCCCAGTTCTGGATCGACCACCTGGGGCTTTCCCCCCATCCAGAAGGGGGGTTTTACCGGGAAACCTATCGGTCTCCAGAGTCCATCCCGAAGGCGGGGTTGCCGGAGCGGTACCCGGGCCCCCGGGCCTTCCAGACGGCCATCTATTTCCTGCTGCCAAGTGGGCAGCCGTCTGCGCTGCACCGGATGGCCTCGGATGAGCTGTGGTTTTTCCACGCCGGGTGTCCTGCACTTATCCATTGCCTGTCCGACGACGGCGAATACCGCTCCAGTTCGGTCGGCCCGGATCCCCGTAACGGCGAGGCCCTCCAGACCCGGATCCCCGCTGGCGTGTGGTTCGGGGCGGAGCCGGTCCACCGGGAGGGCTATACCCTGGTGAGCTGCACCGTCGCTCCCGGCTTCGAGTTTGACGATTTCCAACTCGGCGATCGGCAGGAGCTGTTGGAGCGGTTTCCCCAGCATGCCGATCTGGTCCGCCGCCTTTGCCAAAGAGACTAAGCCAAAAGGGAACTGAGCCCCATGCCGGAAGCCCCCCATCTGGCTCCCATGCTCGGGGTCATCGGCGGCAGCGGGGTCTACCAGCTTGAGGAGCTGGAAGAGCCCCGCTGGGAGCGCGTGGAGACCCCCTTCGGAGCTCCCTCGGACGCCATCCTGGTGGGCGAGCTGCATGGCCTTCCCATGGCGTTCCTGCCGCGCCACGGCCGTGGCCATACCCTACCTCCCCATGAGGTCAACTTTCGGGCCAATATCGATGCCCTCAAGCGCCTGGGGGTAACGGATGTTCTGGCCCTTTCCGCTGTAGGCTCGCTGCGGGAGGACCTGAGCCCGGGGACCTTTGTCCTGGTGGATCAGTTCATCGACAGGACGATCGCCCGGGCCAAGACCTTTTTCGGCTCGGGGCTGGTCGCTCATGTCTCGATGGCCCAGCCCGTGTGCTACCGGCTCGGAGAGGGGCTGGAGGCGGCGGCGGGGGTAGTCCGACCGCCCTGGCGTCGGGGCGGGACCTATTTGGCGATGGAGGGTCCCCAATTCTCCAGTCTTGCCGAGTCCGAGCTCTACCGAAGTTGGGGCTGCGACGTGGTGGGCATGACAAACATGCCGGAGGCCAAGCTGGCCCGGGAGGCGGAGCTGTGTTATGCCACCCTGGCCATGGTCACCGATTACGATTGCTGGCACCCCGATCACGGCAACGTCGAGGTTGCCGCGGTGATTCGGACCCTCCGGGAGAACGCCGAGAAGGCCCGGCGCCTCATCGCTCAGCTCGCCTCCCAGTTCCACCACCGTCCGCACCCTTGCCCTCAGGGTTGTGATCGAGCCCTTGATACGGCGGTCATCACTCCCGCGGAAGCCCGATCCCCAGCCATGATGGCTAGCCTGGACGCGGTGGCGGGGCGCATCTTGAATCCGGAAGGAGAATAGGGGTCATGATGGATCGGCAGTCCCTCAAAACGCGCATCCGGTCCATCCCGGATTACCCTGAGCCCGGAATCGTGTTTCGGGATATCACCACCCTTCTCCAGGATCCCGAGGGCTTCCGGGATACGGTGGATCTTCTTGTGGCGCCGTTTGCAAGCAACCAGGTGGACAAGGTGGTGGGTGTTGAGGCGCGGGGCTTCATTACCGGGGGGGCGGTGGCCCATCAGCTTCGGGCGGGGTTCGTTCCGGCCCGCAAGAGCGGCAAGCTTCCGTGGCAGACCATCAGCCAGGAATACGAGCTGGAATACGGCACCGACGCCATCCAGGTCCACACCGATTGCATCGAGCGGGGCGAGCGGATCCTCCTCGTGGACGATCTCATCGCCACGGGGGGGTCCGCCGAGGCCGCCCTCAGCCTGATCGAGCGGGTCGGGGGCGAAGTGGTGGGGGCTACATTCGTCATCGACCTGCCCGACCTGGGCGGCCTTCAGCGCCTGCGAGACCGAGGCTACCGGGCCTACGCCCTTGTCAGCTTCGAAGGCCAATAGGCGGAGCCATGCGGGTCAACGGGGAGCCGTACCGCACCATCTGGGTGGATGAGGACAGCTGGTCGATTCGAATCATCGACCAGACCCGGCTTCCCTGGTCCTGGCATGTCCCCCGCCTGACCCGTATGGCGGAGGCCGCCGAGGCCATCGCCACCATGCGGGTCCGGGGAGCCCCGTTGATCGGGGCTACCGCGGCGTATGGGCTGGCTCTGGCCCTTCGCGAGGATCCGTCCGATTGGGGGCTGGAGGAGGCCCGAGATCAGCTCCTAGGAGCCCGGCCCACCGCGGTGAACCTGCGCTGGGGGTTGGATCAGATCACCGGGGCGGTGACTGGGCTGGCTCCCGGGGATCGGGCGGCGGCGGCCTACGAGCGGGCTGGGGAGCTGGCCGACTCCGAGGTGGCCACCTGCCGTCGCATCGGGGAAGAGGGTCTGCCCCTGCTCGAGGCCCTCGGGAGGGAGAGGCCGGGCAATGAGCCCGTCCAGATCCTGACCCACTGCAATGCCGGGTGGCTGGCCTGCGTCGATTGGGGGACCGCCTTGGCCCCCGTCTACCAAGCCCACGACCGGGGGCTGTCTGTCCACGTCTGGGTGCCGGAGACACGGCCCCGCAATCAGGGAGCTGCCCTTACCGTTTGGGAGCTGAGCCAGCACGGGGTTCCCGTCACCCTGATCGCCGACAATGCCGCAGGGCACCTCCTCGGCCGGGGACGAGTCGATCTCTGCTTGGTGGGGACCGACCGCACCACCCGGGAGGGGGATGTGGTCAACAAGATCGGCACCTATCCCAAGGCCCTGGCGGCCCAAGCGAATGGTGTCCCCTTCTACGTTGCCTTGCCCGGATCCACCGTCGACTGGGAGGTGGCGTCGGGGGCCGAGGTCCCCATCGAGGAGCGGGATAGCCGGGAGGTAACCCATATCTCGGGCTTGACTGAACGGGGCGAGGCTTCGGAGCTCGCTCTGGTCCCCGCCGGCACGCCGGCCGCCAATCCCGCCTTCGATGTGACCCCGGCCGGCCTAGTCACCGGGCTGGTGACCGAACGGGGGATCTGCGAGGCCAGCGGCTCGGGACTGGCGGAGCTGTATCCGGAGCAAGCCGGGTGAGGCATCCGGATGCCCGCCAGACCCTCGTTGCGGCCCTGGGAGAGCTCGCCGAGCGCGGGCTGAACGTGGGCACCTCGGGCAACATAAGCGTCCGGGTTCCGGGTGGGCTTCTGATCAGCCCATCGGGGATCGCCCCCGAGGCCCTGCGGACGCGGGAGGTGGTGGAGCTGGACGAAGACGGTGAGCCTCGGAAGGGGAGCCATGCCCCCTCCAGCGAATGGCGCATCCACCGCGACCTCCTGGAGGCGCGCTCGGAGGCCGGGGCCGTGGTCCATGTTCATTCCCCCCACGCCACGGCACTCGCCTGCCTGCGCCGACCTATTCCTCCCTTCCACTACCTGGTGGGGTTGGCTGGGGGAACGGACATCCCTGTCGCCAAGTACGCCACCTTCGGTACCCAAGCCCTGTCCCATAATGTGCTGGCCGCTTTGGACCAGCGGCGGGCGTGTCTCATGGCCAACCACGGCCAGATCGCCCTCGGACCGAGCCTGGGAAGCGCGGTCGCCCTCGTGCGGGAGGTCGAAAACCTGGCCCGGCAGTATCTACTGGCGCTGCAAACCGGCCTGGAGCCCGCCCATCTCAGCTCCGAGCAGATGGCCGAGGCCAACCAGGGCATGGCGCATTATCTGGGCCAGTCTAGCTCGTCGCGGGAAGGCGATCGGTAGGGACCCGAGGGCGAGGAGTGTGCTTGGCTTGGTCCTGTGAGGCCGTACAATCGGGGGCAGCGTTTTCCGTTTTGGACGGAGCCCGGGGAGGGGGTGGTGGCCAGCGTGGATTCGGTAGGGGAGCAGTGTGCCAGCGAGGACGGGGCGCGCCGGATCGCCCGGGTAGCGGCTCGCCTATTCGCCCGGGACGGGTTCCGGGGGGTTTCTGTTGCCACGCTGGCTCGGGAGGCCAGCGTGAGCAAGGCAACGGTTTTCCACCACTATCCCAGCAAGGAGGCCCTGTACTACCAGGTCCTGCAGGCCGCCTGCCGGGAGACCACGGAGGTCCTCCAGGAGATCGCCT
>JAHEOG010000122.1 GCA_018609925.1 Gammaproteobacteria bacterium | reverse complement strand
GAAGAAGGCCTGGCCGTGTTCAAAGGCCTCCTCCATCCTGCGCCGGCCCGACTGGCTGCTGGGGCGGCCATCCGGTTGGAAGGGGGGTGAAAAATCGGCGGGGTGACGATCCCGAAAGGCCTCGTCGGAGTCTACGCCGAACAGCGCCAGGGTAGCCGGGTTGCCTTCCAGGTAATGGTCCCGATCCGAAAACATGATCGCATCCCGGGACTGCTCGAAGGCGGTGCGGTATTTCAGCAGGGACTGTTCCAGGGCCTTGCGCTCGGTGATGTCCACCAGGGCGCAACGGAACTGAACGGCCTCGGCGGCGGAGTCCGCCACCGTGTCGATGCGAACGGTGCGCGGGCTCGGCCATTCGCCGGCCAGGTTCAGCTCGTCGACGACGTGGGCTTGGTCCTCGGCGGTCAGCGCGCGCTGGTGGAGATGGAGCGCATCCTGGGAGTCGGGGGCCACGAAGCCGGACAGAAGCTTGCCGGCCGGATCGGTGCCCGGGGCGAGGAGCTCAGCGGCGGCCCGATTGGCCTCCTGGATCCGGCCCTCGCCGTCCAGGATCAGATAGCCAATCGGGGCCTGCTCGAAGAGGTTGCGGTAGCGGCTTTCGGCGGTCTCCAGCCGATTCCGCGCGTGCTCCAGCGTCTCGTTCTGGATCCGCAGCTCTTCCTGGTGCAGCTCCAGCTCGGTCACCAGGGCCTGGACATCCGCATCGGTCCAGTTGGCGATATTCGTCGGCCCCTGTCCCAAGCGCTGGCGCGCCTGCGCCCGCAAAGCCTCCTGAGAGAGGGGCTTGGGCTCGTTATTCGCCATGGCGGGGGCTCCTTTCCGTCGGCTCGCGGGCCGGCCCCCGCACATCCATGGCGAGCAGGATCCTCGCCGGGCCCTCGTCCCCTTCCAGGCGGCGACCGTTTAGGCGCAAGTGAATCGGCCCCGCATCGCCCAGATCGACGGACAGCTCGAAGTCGCGGAAGGCCTCATTATTGGACAGCACTTCCGCCAGCCGAGTCCGCAATTCCAGATCGTCCCACTGCCCGTCCCTCAGGTCGAACAGGCTCCGGCCATCTACCGCCTCCGGGTCCAATGAAAAGGTGCGATAGAAGCCATCGTTGGCGGAGATAACCCGCATATCGGCATCCAGCACCAGCAGCGGCTCGCGGACGGTGTTGACGATGGCCCGGAAGAAGGCCTCGCTGCGCGCCACGCCCTGGGCGGCATGGATATCCTGGAAGGTACACACCACCCCGCGGATGACATTACGGGTGCTTCGGTAGGGCTGGATGCGCAGCAGGTACCAGTGGCCGGTTTCCGACTGCACCTTCACCTCTTTCGGTGTCAGGGTGTCCAGGACAGACTCCGCGTCGGCGACAAGGCCATCGTAGTCCAGGTTGATCCGCAGCTCACCCAGGGGCCGGCCGATGTCAGCGGGGCGCACGGCGATCATGTCCTGCACGGGGGTGGTGTAGCGCTTGATATTCAGGGCCACGTCCAAGAACAGGGTGGCGATGTGGGTGCTGTCCAGGAGGTTCTTCAGGTCGTCATTGGCCTCCGTGAGGTCGTCGACCCGGGCCTTGAGCTCGGTGTTGACGCTGCGCAGCTCCTGGTTGAGCGACTTCACCTCCTCCTTGGCGACCTCCAGCTCCTCGTTGCTGCTCTGGAGCTCCTCGTTCATGGACTGAAGCTCCTCGTTCATGGACTGGAGCTCCTCGTTGGCGGACACCATCTCCTTGACCGCCACTTCCTTGTCCTGACGGGCGCTTTCCAGCGCCCGCCGCAAGCGGGCCTCGATCTCGCTGTCGCCGCTGGCGGTATCGTCGGGCTCGTCACCCGAGCCGCCCTCGCCACCGGCCGGGACCGCCTCCTCGCCCGGGCCCGATTGCAGGGCCACAAGGCGGAAGCCCTTCAGGGCACTGGGTGTGCGGATCCGGCGGACCGCCAGTCGCACCCCCTCGGACGCATCCTCGCCCTGGCACGCGACCACCCGGCTCGTCTCCTCCGCTTCCCCCTGGGCCACTTCCGCCAGGGCCTCGCTCAGCGGAGCGCGCAGCCCCGGCCGGGCCATCTCCACGAGCCGATGCTGGGCCGGGCCGGAGGCGGGCTCCAGGAAGCGGCCGGTGCGTCCGTGGATATACACCACGTCGCCGTGGTCGTCGACCAATACCGCCGGCGGCGCGAAATCCAGGGCCAGGAGTCGCTCCACCTGGTGGGAGAAGCCCTCCGCGTCGCCACTGGCCGGGGCCGTGGCGGATGACTGGGACGGCAGGCCCCGACGGGAACGGCTAGGGCCCGGCATCGCCGGCAGTTTGCTCGGCGCCGCATTCGAGTCGATCCGATAGATTCGCTCCTCCTTGGCCTCCACCGTGAAGGCCTCACTCACCGACTCGGGGCCTTCGGAGGGCCCCAGGAACAGCAGACCCGGATCGCGCAGGGAATAGCGAAACAGCGCCAACAACCGTTCCTGGTGGTTCCGATCCAGGTAGATCAGCAGGTTGCGACAGGTTACGAGGTCCAGGTAGGTGAACGGCGGGTCCTGGAGGGCATTGTGCTCGGCGAACACCACCATGTCCCGCACCTCCCGGCTGATGCGGTAGGTATCGTCCTCGGCGGTGAAGAACCGGCGCAGGCGCTGCTGGGTCAGGTCCCGGGCGATCCCCGCCGGATAGCGCCCCACCCGGGCGGTCTCGATGGCCGCCCGATCCACGTCGGTCGCGAAGATCCGCACCTCCGGGGCCTGCTCCCAATCCGCCAGGCATTCCCGGATGAGGATGGCCAGGGTGTAGGCCTCCTCGCCGGTGGCACAGCCCACCACCCAGGCGCGGAATTCCTGCCCAGTCCGGGCGACCTGTTGCAGCATGGTCGGTAACAGTGTCCGGCCCAGCGTGTCCCAAACCTGGGGGTCCCGGAAGAAGTTGGTGACACTGATGAGGAACTCCCGGAGCAGATGATCGCTCTCCTCCGGATGGGCATGCAGGTAGTCCAGGTACGCCTGGGGGTCGGTCATCTGGCGCAGGTCCATGCGGCGCTGCAGTCGCCGCTGCAGGGTGCTGGTCTTGTAGCCCGAGAAATCATGGCCGCTGCGATTCCGCACCTGGCTCAGGATCTGGCCGAAAAGCCCCTCCGGGATGGCCGGCTGACGGTTCGAGGGGGGCGACTGGCGCTGGCTCCGGAACCGGAGGTAGCCCACCAGGGTCGCGGGCATGTCCGTCGGGGGTAGCACGTAGTCCACCTGGTCGGTGGCGATGGCATTGGCCGGCATGTCGCCGAACTCGGCGGTCTCCGGGTCCTGGGCCAGGACCATGCCGGCCTGGGATTTGATGGCCTGGACGCCGAGGGTGCCGTCGCTTCCCGTGCCGGACAGGACCACAGCGAGGGCCCCCTCCCCCGCTTCCTCGGCGAGGGAACGGAAGAAGGCATCGATGGGGTGTGGCGGGCGGCTCCCCGCGCGGCCCCCGGCCTCCCGGGACTGGACCAGCTGGCCTCGGGACAGGACCCAGCCGTCGTCGGGCAGCGCCACGTAGACCCGGTCCGGCGCCAGGGCCTCGCCCGCTTCGACCATCTGCACGGGCAGGACCATCCGTGGTCCCAGGATATCGGGCAGCAGGCTACGCTCACCGGGGGGATGGTGGGTGACGATGACGTACGCCGCCCCCGTCTCCGCCGGCAGGTTGGCTAGAAAGGCCTGGAGGGGCTGGAGGGAGCCGGCCGAGCCGCCGATGCCGACGACCGGCAGGGCTTCCGTTGAGGGGGAATCGCTGGCTCGGGACATGAACGGATCTCAAAAAGCTAATTGTTCTCTCGATCCGTTATTCCCTCAAGGGAGGTATCCACTTTGCGTCAGTCTGGAACCATGGGCGGCGGATGTGGCGCACACCAGGCACCACAGTCACGACTTGTCGTGGCCACTTGAGCGAAGTGGATATCCCCCTTTTCTCTGGAAACCTCATGTACCCTAGGGCACCTCCGATGCCTGCCGAAGGGTGGATCCCCGCTCGGTGATCAGCTTCACCGGATCATGCTTGCAGTCGTCGGTATACCGCTTCCTTGCCATGGTCGGGCTCCTCTTCCTGGGGGCGGCCTGATCCTCCACCAGGTCTCGGCCCCAGCCCAATCCGGGGAAGCTCAGTTATGGGCTCGCCCTTGCTGGACGAATGGGCCGAAGCGTTGAGACGCACGGGCGAAGTACCACCTCGACTGGCCATTCACGAGCTGACCCCCATGATCCACCGAATCCATCGTCCACGAGCACCAAGCCGGATGAGCGGCTTACGACGCGGGCGTGCCCAACGGATTCACGACCCCTGAGCCCAAGGGATCCTGCATAATAGCGCCTCGATCGCGGTTCGGAACCGATGACAAGAAAGTGTCTCTGTGGTCTCCGCCGCCAGGGGCGAAAAGGGCCGGATCCGGCGCCCCGCTCGCTTCCGGTTTGTTCGAGACCCTTACTCCGGCTCGAGGGCGACCACGCAGCCGCCGCCGAGGCGCTTGGCGCGATACAGGGCCCGGTCCACGCGCGCATGCAACGCCCGAGCGTCGTCCCCGATCCCGCAGGCGGTGACGCCGAAGCTCGCGCGAACCGAAAGGTCTTCCCCGACGCGCAATTCCGTGGTGAGCACGCGCAGGCGCTCCGCGAGTTGCCGGGTCTGCTCGAGGGAGGTCTCGGGCGCGGCGACGGCGAACTCCTCTCCGCCCCAGCGCGCCAGCAGATCACTGCTTCGCATCGCCTCCGCCCAAGCCTCGGCCACGGCCCGCAGCACCTCGTCACCGCGTGTGTGGCCATGGGTGTCATTGATCTGTTTGAAACGATCCAGATCGATGAGAATCAGCCCCAGGGGCCTGTGAGATCGCTGCGCGTGGGCAATCGCGCCGTGAAGCTGCTCGTCGAACCGGCGCCGATTCGCGAGGCCCGTGAGATAATCCTTCTCCGCCTGATCGAGCCGGGTCACATCGCGGATGAGCGCGAAATAGCCGATCACCGCACCATCGGGGACCGTGTGGGGCACGTAGTCGGCGTGGATCCGCCCGTGGCTGCCGTCCGCGAACACGAAGGGTCCCTCGTAGGAGACGTGCTCGCCGCGAAGCACCGCGTCGTGATAGGTCCGGACCGAGGCGTAGGCCTGCTCTCCGATCACTTCCCATACGTGGCGGCCCACCACCGCATCGCTGTCGAGCCCGTACCACGATGCGTACGTCGCGTTGATCTCCCGGTAACGCCGCTCGGTATCGAGATAGGCCACGAGCACGG
>JAHEOG010000121.1 GCA_018609925.1 Gammaproteobacteria bacterium | reverse complement strand
CCTGCTGCCGGATCTGGGCACTGGCAGGCTCGAGGCCGCGAACCGCGCCGAGGAGCTCATGAACGAGCTTCAGAACGCGCTGCAAGAGCCCCTGCGGGTGGGCAGCCGAGACCTCATCATCTCGGCTTCCATGGGCATCACTCTGTTCTCTCGACAAGACCGGAAGGCTTCCGATCTGATCCAGGAAGCGGACACCGCCCTCTACGCCGGGAAGCGCAAGGGCAAGGGGGAGCACGCCTTCTTCCAGGCCGATATGAGGCGCTCGGCCCAGGAGCAGCTCCACCTGGAGCAAGAGCTCCGGCAGGCCTTCGAAGCCGGGGACTTGGCCCTGCACTACCAGCCGATCGTGGCCCTCGCGGATGGAGGCACGGTGGGCTTCGAAGCGCTGCTGCGCTGGTATCACCCCACCGAGGGCTGGATCTCTCCCGCCCGGTTCATACCGGTAGCCGAGCAAAGCGGGCTCATCCGCCGAATGGGGGCGTGGGTCCTAAGGGAGGGGGTCCAGCAATGGCGGGTTTGGGAGGAGGCCATGGGGCAATTCGCCCTGCCCTTCGGGCTATCGATTAACGTCAGCGCCCACCAGTTCGCCCAACCGCAATTCGCGGACAAGGTGGCGGCCATCTTGGAGGAAACCGGGGTGGCCACCGAGCGGGTCATCCTGGAGCTAACCGAGAGCGCCCTGCTGGAGGATCCGGAAGGGGCCGCCGAGAAGCTCCTGGCCTTGAGCCAGCGGGGGCTGCGCTTCGCCATCGACGATTTCGGTACGGGCTATTCCTCCCTTTCCTATCTCAAGCAGCTCCCGATCCACACCATCAAGATCGACAAGAGCTTCATCCAGGACCTGACTCGAAACCCCAGCAGCCAGGTGCTGGTACAGACCATTCTGGCCATGGCCGGCCACTTGGGAATAACCGTGATCGCGGAAGGGGTGGAGAGCCAGGGAGGAGCCGATTGGCTAAGCCACCAGGGCTGCGATTTCGCCCAGGGCTTCCTCTTCAACCACCCCCTGCCCGCGAATAAGGCGACCGAGGCCCTGTCCGAGGGGTAGCCTCCACACCGGCTACCTCACCCCGGATCCCTCTTCCTGCTGTAATCGCCAAAGGCGGGCGTATACACCCCCATGGTCCAGAAGCTCGCGGTGACTACCCGACTCGACGACGGTGCCCCCTTCCAGGACCAGGATCCGGTCGGCGTCCACGACAGTGGACAGCCGATGGGCAATAGCTAGCGTCGTGCGGTTGGCGGCCGCCTCGCGCAAGGCGGCCAGGATGCCTTGCTCGGCCCGGGAGTCCAGCGAGGAGGTGGCCTCGTCGAAGACCAGGATGGGCGATCCCTTGAGCACCGCACGGGCGATGGCAACCCGCTGCTTCTCCCCCCCGGAGAGCTTCAGGCCCCGCTCGCCCACCAGGGTCTCGAAGCCCTGCGGCAGGTCGGCCACCAGCCCGTCGAGGTGAGCCACCCGCGCGGCCGCCTCCACCTCTTCCCGGGTGGCCCCCTCCCTAGCGTAGGCGATGTTGTAGTAGAGGGTATCGTTGAACAGCACCGCGTCCTGGGGAACGATGGCGATCCGCTCGCGCAGGCTGGCTTGGGTAACCTCACGGATGTCCTGGCCATCGATGGCGATCCGTCCGCCGGTGACATCGAAGAACCGGAAAAGGAGGCGCACCAGGGTGGATTTGCCCGCACCACTGGGCCCCACCACCGCCACCTTGCGCCCGGGGGGAATGGTGAAGTCGATGTCCCGGAGGATCGAGCGCTCGGGCTCGTAGGCGAAATCCACCTGCTCGAAGCGCACCTCGCCTCGGGGAACCTCCAGGGGCGGGGCACCGGGAGCATCCGTCACTTCGGGGGTGCGCTCCAGCAGGCCCACCAGCCGATCCATATCGGCGAGGGCGTAGCGGACCTGGCGATAGACCGTGCCCAGGAAGTTCAGGGGCAGGAAGAGCTGAAGCAGGAGGGCATTCACGGCCACCAGGTCGCCGAGGCTGAGGTCCCCCGCCCGTACCCCTTGGGCCGCCAGGACCAGGACCGCGGTAACGCCCAGCGCGACGATGGCTCCCTGGCCGAAGTTTAGCAGCGACAGCGAGCCCTGGGCCCGCACTGCCATGTCCTCCCAGTCCCGGAGGGTCGCATCGGTGCGTGCGGCCTCGTGGTCCTCGTTGCCGAAGTACTTGACCGTCTCGTAGTTGATGAGGCTCTCCACCGCCTGGTTGTTGGCTTCCGATTCCAGGTGATTGGCCTGGACCCGATCCTGCATGCGCCAGTTGGACAGGGCGATGGTGAAGCCGACGAAGGACACAACGGCAACCAGGATGACCGCGGCGAACCAGCCGCCGTACTGGGTCACCAGGATCCCGGCCACCAGCAGGAGCTCCACGGTCACCGGCAGGATGGAGAAGACCGCGAAGTTCAGGAGGGTGGAGAGGCTGCTCGCTCCGCGCTCCAAATCCCGGCTGAGGGCACCGGTGCGGCGCTCCAGGTGGAAGCGCAGGGACAGGTCGTGGAGGTGGCGCAGGGTCCGCACCGTGAGCCGGCGCATGGCGCGATGGCGGACCCGGGCGAACAGGACGTCGCGGAGCTCGGTGAAACCGGAGGAGGCCAAGCGCAGGGCGCCGTAGGCGGCCAGGAGGAACAGCGGAACCCCTATGGCCGCCGCCTCGGTATCCAGGGCGTCCACCACCTCCTTGAGGAGCAGGGGGACGGAGACGTTGGCCCCCTTGGCCAGGATCAGGGCCCCCAGGGCGAGGGCCACCCGGCCACGGTAGTCCCAGAGGTAGTGGCGCAGGGCCCAGAAATTGCGGAGGGCTCGCCGGTTGGTCTCCGGGGGCTCTTCGCTATGGCGAAGGGAATGGGCCATGGCGGACCGCCGGCAAGGGTTCGTCCGGAAACGGCCCTAGCCTACGGCGCCTCCATGGTCAGCAGCAGCGTCCACTCCTCGCGCTGGATCAGGGTGCGGATAGGGGTCCCGGAATCGGTCCGGGCCAGGACCTCCTTGGCCCCTTCGGGGCTGCTCACGCTCGTACCCCCCAGCTCCAGGATGACGTCCCCGGGCTGGAGACCCGCGCTCCGGGCCGGACCGGCCTTGAGGCCCTGGACAAGGACCCCCTGCTCGCTGGGAACGCCCCGGCTCCGGCGAATGCCCTGGGACACCGGCGCCAGGCGCATACCGAAGGCCACCGCGACATCCTCCGGATCGACCGGGGCGGGAGCGGGCTGGGCGGATTCCGAGGCGGACCCGGCAGCGTCCGGCTCAGGGGGAGCAGTCCCTTCCGCCCTTTCCGGTTGCCGCTGCTGCGAAGCGGTCTCGGACTTCGGCCGGGGTTCTGGCTGGCGCCGGCGCTCGGGGCGCTTCTGGGCCACCGGGGTCCTCTTATCGAGGTCGGCCTTGATGCGGGAGATGAGCTTGGGCTCCCAGGGCTGGCTCTCGACCCGGGCCGCAGCTCCCTGGTTGTTGGTGACCGCCACCTTGTATTCCTTGTAGCCGGATTCGGGGGGACGAATCCGGATGCGGATGTCCGTGTCGCCGTCGACACCGCGCATCCGGCCCTCGGACCGATCGGAGGCGGTCACATCCAGCCCGCTGCGCTGGATGACGTCCCTGGTTACCTCCCAGACCGTGTCGTAGTCGTGCTTCTCCACCGTGAACGAGGATCCGGTCCCGACCACCGAGCGACCCTCCTCGCCGACCCCGAGGTTGCCGCAGCCGGCGAGTCCCAGGGCCAAAACCGCCGTCATTCCAGCCACCATCCAGCCGCTTTGCGCACGAGGCATAGGTCCCCCGAATCGATTGGGGCGCGCTCCCCAGAGGCGCCCCGTGGGCCCGAAGGAGACCAAGCATAAGAGGCCCTGCCAGGGCCGTCAAAAAAGCCTATACAGCCCTTCGCGGGCCGGCTAGGAGGTCTCGGAAGCCAGCGGATAACTCCAGGCGGGAGAAATGCCCGGACCTGGGGGCACGTTGAGGCCGAAACGGAGCGACCCCCCCTTCCCCGAGCGGTCACAGATACCGGATGGCCACCCCCCGGAGGCGCTTGATGGGGACGGTATGAGCGGTCCAGCCCTCCCAGTAGTGATCTACCCCCTGATCGGTCACCTCCGTCAGGACCACGGCATCCCCACCGAGGCTTCGGCTACGGCGCTTCAGGTAGAGTATCCCCTCCTCCCGGGCGCCGGTAAACTGGAGCCGGTCAAGCTCCTCGAAATCCCGGTCGACGGGTCGCTCTTTGAGGAGCTCGATGGAGGCCGCCGATCCCTGGCCCCCGTCGGGGGCAGCCCCGTAGGGCCCCTGAGCGCACCCAGCCAATAGGAACCCCATCACGGCGAGTGCGAGGGTCCTGGCGTATCGCCAGGCAAGGGGATTTCTCGCATTCAGCCCAGCCAAGGTCTCCACCATCGAAAAACCTCCCCGGACGTCCGGCAATCCCATTCGGTTGAGCAGCTGAAGCAACCCTACTGAGGCCAATGGGACATACCCCTGGACTCCTCCGCTGGATTCGCGCCCTCGGCCCGGGGCTGCCCCCAAAGGTCCGGGAACCGCTACCCATACCCGGTGGTGGTTGCTGATCGCCACCGGTGGTTGAAATTAGCCAGAGGCTCCGGGAAAGGGGAGCCCATCCGGAGCGCCGGCAAAAACATAGCTAGATGAATTTGAATAATTTTTCCGAAATGGAGCATTTTGGCACGGGGTATGCAGTAGTAGGATAAACATCGGTCCCCCTTTTCCGATCCCGAACTACCGATCGAGAGAAGCAGACCCGGACCGAACCCAAGAGGAGGATGTACCATGCGCTGGAACAAGCCCACTTTCGCTGATCGCCGGCTCGGTTTCGAAGTGACCATGTACGTGGCCGCTCGCTAAACCGATCCCGATCCAGGGATCCGGCCGGGGCCCGCGAGGGCCCCGGCCTTTTTTTCGCCCACCGAAAAATCCCCTCCGCCCTTCCCTAGCCCGGTTTCCCGGATCGGGCCCCGGCCGGGCCGACGGATCGAGAGGGCCCCGGGCCGGGTAGCCCTTGGCAGTTGGACCCGGAGATCACAGAGCCGGCCCTGATTCGGCCTAGCCAGCCGCTGAGGGCTACAAGCCTTCCGGCTCGCCCTTCACAGGCCCACCCCGGCAAGCCATTCGGTAAAGGCGGCCTGCGCTCGTTCCCGGAGCCTGGGGGCCCAGTGGGCGCTGTGGGCGCGCAGCCCGGGTACCATCACCTCGGCGGTAGCCGCAATGTCCCGGGCATTGCCCACCCACCACGCTTCCAGGCCGGGGGCGGTGACTTCGATGTGGAACTGGAGGACGAGGGCGGTGGAGCCCCAAAGGAAAGCCTGGTTCGGACAGGCCGGGGTGGCCGCCAGGTGGGTCGTCGCCTCCGGGAGTTCGAAGGTGTCACCGTGCCAGTGCAGGACGGCGGTGTCCTCGCCGGTGACATGGCGCAGGCAGGACTCCTGTCCCGCCTCCGTCAGGGTGATCGGCGGCCAGCCCAGCTCCTTCACTGCATCCCGCTAGATGGGAGCCCCCAAGGCGCGGGCCATGAGCTGGGCGCCCAGGCAAAGACCGAGGGTGGGCCGTCCCGCCTCCATGCGCTACCCTAGAAGGGCGGCCTCCCCCGCCAGGAAGGGATAGGCTTCGTCCTGATCGGTAGCGATGGGCCCACCCAGGACCACCACCAGATCGGGCGCGAGCGGCTCCAGCTCGCGATCCAGATCCGCAGTCGGGGCCTCCCGGCGGGGGCGAGGGCTCCCCGTGGGTTTGACCCACCGAGCCCGAAAGGGCGATGCTGCGGGTAACACCAATCTCAGGGGTCGGCGATGAAGCGGTGCCTGACGGTCCTTGCCCTGATCCTAGTGGCCGGCTGCGGGCCGCCCGACGACGGATCCCCCGATCCGGGCTATCGCTCCGCCCCAACCGGGGTCCCCGCCTCCTACTAGGCGGTTGGGGGGTATCGGGCCCCCAGCCGGATCAATAGGCGATGGCCATGGGCAGCCCTGCGGCATCGGCGGGGGGCTCTTCCGGCAACCACTCGGCACGGTTTTGGACCAGCCGCTGCGCACTCCACAGGACCGCCAGGGCATCCAGGCGATCGTCGCAATCGGCCTGCCCTGAGCCCGGGCCCTGCCCCGCCTCCCGCCAGGGAGCCCCCCAATGGGCATCGATGAGAGCGGCCCGCTCCAGCTGCCCGAGCTCCGACTTCTTGCCGTGGCACATTGGCACCCCATCGTTCCAGGCCCGAAAGCTCACCTCCGGATGAACCTCCTGGATCCAATGGACCCGGGACGGGTCGGCCCGGAGGAAGGCGTCCATCTCCCGGATCCGCGGCAGGAGGTGCCAGCTCTGGCGTGGCAGGCGCCGGCCGTCGGTGTTCTCGCCCAAAGCGCAGGCGGCCTCGTAGCTATCGGCCGCCAGCATGGCCCTCAGCGGGACCGGGAATACCGAGCTGGCCCGGGTTCGCCCTAGCAGCGTCCTGGCACGGCGGTCGCATTCCCGCGGCCCGGCCTCCGGCAAGCCAATGGGGATGTCCACTGCCACCCGCTCCGGTGAGGGTGCGATAGCGCCAAGGCCTTCCAGGCTGGGTAGCACCGTGGCGGCTAGCGCCCCCTTTCCCGGATCCCCCCAGACACAGAGCCAGCCACCGGGACAGCCATCGAGTCCAGCCACCACCGTCAAGTTAGCCTCCTCTGCCATACGATCGGGATCCTTCCGCCAGCGCTTCCCAAACCCAGCATGGCCTCTTATCCTACAATCGTCTTCGGGTGCCGGAATTTCGGTCGCAGGCCCCCGTTCGGCACCGACCAATCCCGGGGGGGCGAGGGGCAGTATCCTTCCCGCACCCGGGCTAACCGATCAATCTGCTGTCCACAAGCCACCCTGAGGTGTGCTCTCCCGCGCCCTTGGCGTGGACCTCCCCCGGGGGTACTTGGACGGACAACCCTACGGGAACCCGCTTCAGGAGTAACCTGCATGGCCAACGGGTCCTACGCCGTTGACTTCGCGGCCCCACGGATGGCCCACATCCGCTACCGGACCCGGCTCATGGCCCTCATGGGCGGGGCCCTGACCCTGGGGCTACTGCCCAACGAGCTCCTGCTCGGCAAGACCGCGGACTATCCCCTGCTGGTGGCCTTCCGCCTGGGCATCGCTGCGGCCCTGTTCTTCGGCGCCCTGGCCATTAGCCGCTCGCCCCAAACCCGGTTCCACGCCCTGACCGGGGCCCTGGTGGTGTTCCTCCTCTTCCTGGCCGGATTCTTCCTGTTCCCTCTGGGGCTGCTGGAGTCCCCGCCTCCCGCCCTGGCCACCGCCTACACCATGACCCCGATCGCCATCCTGGCCATCGGCGGGATCTTCCCCTTCGTCCTGACGGAGG
>JAHEOG010000120.1 GCA_018609925.1 Gammaproteobacteria bacterium | reverse complement strand
CGTTCTCCGGCCTGCCGGTGCGCAGGTAGCGCCCGGAGGTCAGCAGGGAGATTGTCCCTTCTCCGTCCGCCAGGCGCCGGTAGTCCAGACCCGATCGCTCGGCGATTCGCCGTAGGTGCTCCTGGTCCAGTGCCGAGCGGTAGCGCTCGCCGTCCGAGGTGAAGAACCCCGTCTGCTTGCCCTGCTGATCGAACTGCGGCACCGGCGATCCCTCCCTGCTCCCCACTCCGACCAGAACCCCCCGGTTCCGTTCCCGGGGCCCCTCCTCCAGGGGAGGAATGTCCTCCTGCCAGCGGGGAGGGGCCTCGTCCCCGTCGGTGAAAAACACCAGGGCCGGGGAGCCGGAGAGGGAGGAAAGGCCCTCCAGGGTGGCGTCGATCCCCCGCAGCACGTTGCTCTGGGGGACCCATCCCATCTGCCAGTGCAGGCGCTCGATGACCCCCTTCAGCTCCGAGCGGTGGCGGCAGACCGTCACCGGCTCGAGCAGCACCTCGGTCTGCCAGCCCGCGAAGACCCCGAGTCCAAGCCGGCTGCGGCAGGGCAGGGCCTCCGTGAGATCGCTCAGGAGGGTGCGCACCTGGCTGAGCCGGTCCCGGGGACGGCCCTGGTGGAGGTAGTCCCGGGCGTTCATGCTCTGCGTGACATCGACCACCGCCAGGTAGTCCCGAACCCCGCTGCGCCAGGAGGCCACGGGATTCCAGATGGCGGCGGCCAGGGACGCGACCCCCGCCAGCAGGAGCCACAGGACCGGATCCCGGAGCCCTTCCGGGACCTTCACGGCAGTCCCTCCGGGTACCGGTTGATCAGCCGCCATTGGGTCATGGGCCCGGCCTGGGGCCGGCTGGTGGACTCCTGGAACTCCAGCTCCTGGTCGGGGTTCGGATCGGCGCTGCCGATGTACTCCAGGTTGAACTTGGCCCGCAGGAGCCGGTCGTCCAGGCGCAGGGCGTTGCGATACTGCTGGCGGGTCATCTGCAGTACGGGGCGGATGTTGGCCCGGGGCATCTGGGTGAGTAGAACTGCCTGCCGGTAGAGGGTGTTGCCCAGGTTGTAGTGCACCGCCGCGCGCAGGTCCTCGGGGACGCGGTCGGCGATCTCGCGGTAGAGCTCACCCGCGGCCCCGATCCGACCCTCCTGGGCCTGGTAATAGGCCTTGGCGAACAGTGCCCGTGGCGGGGCCTCGTCCGGGATGGCCTCCAAGTCTCCGGAGCCGATGGCGGCGTTCAGCGCCCGGCGCTCGGCCAGGCGCAGCCCGTCCCAGGCGGTCCCGGCGAGCAGGACCGCGAGCGCCGCCCACAGGATCAGGCGAGCGCGACGACCCCTCACCACTGCCTCCTTTGACGGGCCCGGACGAGGGCCAGGGATAGGGCCGCCACCAGGGCCAGGGCCAGTGCCGTGAGGGCGGGCAGCCGCCAGCCGGTCCCCGACGGCTGGGACGCCTGGGCAATGGGATGTTGCTCAAGGGCGGCGACGAGCTCTGCCACGGCCTCGTCGCCCGGAACCTCGAAGACCGAGTACGGCATCGGCAGGGACTGGAAGAAGGTGTGGAGCTCCCGGGGGGCGCGATGGGCATCGCTGGTCTCCGGATCCAGGGGCTTGTCGACGGAAGGCGGGCCCGGCGAGCGGGGGCGCAGCCAGAGCAGGTCCACCCCGTAGCGCGGGAGCCACCGCCGCAGGAGGTGCTTCTCGCGATCGCCGATCTGGGCGCCGCCGTCGGTCACCAGCAGGACGATACGCGGCCCGGGACCCAACCGGGCGAGGGCGTCCGTGGCCATGGCGAAGGGCCCGGCCAGGTCGGTCAGTGTGAGCCCGTCGGCCATGAGGGGGCGGATGCCGGCCCGGACCATGTCGGTGCGGGTGGTGGGGGGAACGGCCAGCATGGGGGCGGTGCTGAACTTGACCAGCCCATAGCGATGCGCCGGGGCCCGCTCCAGCAGGTCCAGGAGCAGCCGACGGGTGGCCTCGGCCTTGGTGGTCTCCTGCCCCGCCCCGGCTCCGGTCCCGAGGGGCTCGGTCATGCTGCGGCTGCGATCGAGCAGGATCATGACCGAGGCCCCTTCCGACCGGGCTCCGGGGTCTTCCCCGTCCGCCCGGAACCCGGAGAGGGCGACCACCACTGCGGCGATGGCCAGGCAGGCGAGGCCCCGCAGCCCCGCCTCCAGGGCGCTTCCCAGGCGGTCCCGGGGCATCAGGGCCAGCCAGGAATGGCCCAGGGACCCGCGCAGCGAGATCACCAGGGGCACCAGGGCCAGCGGCAGCAGGAAGAGGAGCCACGGATGCTCGACGGCGAGCCCGCTCATCCGCGCCGCTCCCGGCGGGCCAGCTCCTCGGCCCGGGCCTCGAGCCGGGCCAGGGCCGTGGTGGGGGTGTCGGAATCCAGGCCCGAGCCGAAGAACAGGTCGCGGGACTCGGCGAAGAAGGCCGCCAGCTCATCACCCACCGGCTCTAGGGCGGGGGCCCGGTTCCGCAGGCGCTCCAATCGGCCCTCGAAGACGGCCTCCCCCGCGGTCTCGTCCAGGGCCCGGTGAAGGACGCGGTAGCCCTCGCGGACCCGCTCCCAATCCGCCGGTCCCCGGCGCAGCCGTCTGAGCTGCCGATACGCGCGGGCCAGGGGCCGGCTTCGCCGGAAGCGCCCACGCAGGGGGCCGGTGGCCAGCAGGAAGGCTCCCAGGGCCAGGCTCCCCGCGGACCAGCCGGCCACCCGCAGGGCCGGCTCCGAGATGGGCAGCGGCTCCGGCGCGATGTCGGGCTGCAGCACCTCGAAGGAGCCCTTTCGCCGCTCCACGGCCTTGCCCAGCAGGGGGGTCAGGGTGAAGCGCCAGTCCGGCACGACCACCCGCCCCGACTCCTCCCCCGAGCCCCAGGCCACCGTGCAGCCGGGGAGCCGGTGGGCCTCCACGCGGTTCGGGGTGGCGAACACCTGGTAGCGCAGCCGCAGGGTATAGCGGTCGGTGCTCGCCCCGTTTCGGCGCTGGACCGAAACCGATTGCAGCTCCAGCCACCGGTGGATGTCGCGCTCCGCCGGCAGGGTTGCCACCTGCAGCTCCGCTCCCGCAGTAACCTCCACCCGGATCCGATGGCGGATACGATCGCCCGCACGCAGGCCGTAGCTGCGCGGGGCCTCCAGGGAGACGGACTGCACCGGCCCGGTGGCCTGCGCCTCCTCGGTCCAGCTCAGGGGCTCCCAGCCCGGCGGGGCGGGATAGGCGCTCTCCGAGGGCGCCTGGCCAAAAGCCTCCGGTGCCAGCGCCAGCACGGCCAATCCCAGTACGGCTTGCCGCCAGTGCCGGGGTCTAGTGCTCGGCGAAGTGGGCATTGACGGCATCGATGTCGAGACGGTCGATGACGAATAGCGGGGTGGCGTCGAAGGCCAGCCCCAGCCGGTTCAGCTCCCGCCGGCGCTGCCCGAAGGCGTCCGCGAGGCGCCGGCGCAGGCCGGGACGCAGCAGCAGCGAACTCAAGGCCCCGGTCTCCGGGTCCTGGGCGCGGACGAAGGCCCGGCCGGGGGCGGGATTCCACTCGGCGCTGTCCCAAAGCACGACGGGGACCACCTGGTGGCGGTCGAGACGCTCCAGGATCCGCTGGACGGCCGCCAACGGGAGGTGGAAGTCGGAGACCACCAGCACCAGTGAGGGCGAGGGGTCCAGGTGCTCGATCCCCGCCTCCAGGTCGGCACCGCCTCGGGCCGGAGCGTCCGCCAGCTCGCCGAGGCTCTCCCCGATGAGCCCGGCGTCCCGGTTGGGGGGCAGGGTGGGCCCCGGGAGAGCGTCCTCGCCGCAGGCCACCAGGCCGAAGGCGTCGCCGGTGCGCAGGGCGGAGAAGGCCATGGCCCCCAGCAGGCGTGCCGCAAGGTCCAGCTTGCGGGTCCGCCCCCGGAATCCCATGGAAGCCGAGCGGTCCACCAGGGCCTGTACGCTGGCGGTGGCCGGCTGCCGGGCCAGCTGAACGTGGAGCTGGCCGAAGGGGTCGTGGGCGCTGGCCCGGATGTGGATCCGCCGCGGGTCGGGGTGGGCCATGAGGGGGGCCAGGTTGGAGGGCACCATTCCCGCCCCCTGCAGGCTCCCCGTGTGGGCCCCGGGCCGGGCCGTGCGCAGCGGCCGGCGGAACCGATAGTCCACCTCCTCCAGCTCGGTGGCGGCCTCGGCCAGGGGATCCCTCACGGCGCGCCCACTTGCTGCAGGATGGCCTCGCTGAGCGCCGGGGCGAGGGTCTCGCGACGGCGCTCGTAGCCCGGGCTGAAGAAGACCCGGTGACCCACCAGGGCGGGGAAGACCGCCTGGAGGTCCTCGGGCAGGACATGGTCCCGGCCGTCCAGCCAGGCCGCCACCCGGGCCGCCCGCCCGAGCTGGCTGGCGGCGCGCGGGCTGGCTCCGGCCTGGATCAGTCGGTCCATCTCGACGCCCTCCAGGGCCACCCCCGCACCCGCCGGGTCCCGGGTCGCCTGCCACAGGCGGAGGCCGTAGTCCTCCAGGGCCGGACTGGTGGTGATGGTATCCTGGATGGTCTCGGCGGTGGCGCCCAGCTCGGTGAAGGGTACCTGCGCGGGCGTGACACCCTCGATCAGATCGTCCACCCGATGGTAGCGGGTCTCGAACATCAGGGCCCGGCGCCGATCCCAGTCGGCGGGGGCGGCGATGGGGACCTCCATGAAGAAGCGATCGCGGGCCGCGGAGGGGAGCTCGAAGGTCTCCTCCTTCTCGATCCGGTTGCGATCGGCGAAGACCTGGAGATGGGGAAGCGGGTGCTCCTCGTTGAAGGCCAGGACGCTGCGCTCCTCCATGACCCGCAGGAGCTGGGAGTGGACCTGGGGCCGCGCGCGGTTGATCTCGTTGAAGAAGAGCACCGCCAGCTCCTCCCCGAAGCGCAGCAGGGGCCCCGCATCCACGCGGGGGCGCCCCTGCTCGTCCAGGTAGGTGTAGTAGACGAGGTCGCTGGGCAGGAGGTCGACGTTGCCGTCGATGCGCTCGTAGCCGCCACCAAGGCCGCGGGACAGGGCCCGCAGCAGGGTGGTCTTGCCCACGCCCACGTCCCCCTCTAGCAGGACATGGCCCCGGGCGAAGACGGCGATCAGAAGCAGGCGGATGGCCTCGTCGAGGCCCACCATGATCTCGGCAACCTCACCCTCCAGGGCGAGAGCGGCGTCTCGCCAGTCCGCCAGTCGGTGGTCTAGCGTTGTGGGCATGGCTCCTCCCCGATCGCGCCCGAATGGGCCGCTTGGCCGCTGGGGCTCCGCTGGGCCGGCCCGGCCAGCGGCAGCCTAGTGGCCACCCTACCGATCCCACAAGGAGATCGCCATGGCTCGCTCCCCCTTCCTCGATCGCCTCCACGGATCCGGCCCTCCGCTGATCATGGGAATCCTCAACCTGACCCCGGACAGCTTCTCCGACGGCGGCCGGATCCGGGCTGTGGAGCCTGCCCTGGAGCAGGTCCGGGCCCAGGTTCGGGCCGGGGCGGACCTGGTGGACGTGGGCGGCGAGTCCACGCGGCCCGGGGCCCAACGGGTCCCGGCCGAGGAGCAGAAGCGCCGGGTGCTGGAGGTGATCCGCCGGATCCGCAGCGAGGTCTCGGCCGAGCTCCCCGTCAGCATCGACACTACCCTCTGGTCCGTCGCCGGGCCGGCCCTGGAGGCGGGGGCCGACTTGGTCAACGACGTCTCCGCGGGCCGCGATGACCCGGCCATGCTGGCGGGGGTCGCCGAGGCCGGTGTGCCGGTGGTGCTCATGCACATGCAGGGAAGCCCACAGACCATGAACGAGGCCCCGCGCTACGCCGATGTGGTGACGGAGGTGACCGACTTTTTGGTGGAGCGCGCCCGCACGGCCCGAAAGGCCGGTGTCGGCGAGGATTCGATCCTGCTCGATCCCGGCATCGCCTTCGGCAAGGCCCCGAGCCACAACCTGCGCCTTCTGCGTCGGCTGGATCGGATCACGGGGCTCGGCTTTCCCGTTCTGCTCGGGGTGAGCCGCAAGCAGTACATCGGCGATCTCTTCCCCGAGCTGCCTCCGCAGGAGCTGGTTCCGGCCACTCTGGCGGCCACGGCCCTGGGGGTGTGGGCGGGGGTGCGGGTCCTGCGGGTCCACGACGTGGGACCCAACCGCCAGGCAGCCGATTCGGTCTGGGCCATTCGGGAGGCGGAGGAGGGCTCCGCTCCGGGCTAGGCCTGACGCTCCCGGCAGGGATGGAGCTCGACCCCGCCCTCCTCGGCCAGCTCCTCGTCATCGATCCGGTAATGCTGGGGCCGGATCCCCAGGTACCGGTCGAAGTAGTCGGCGAGCTTGGCCTCCACGGCCGGGTCGTAGTCGGGATGGACGGCGTGGACCCGGCCGGTCACCGGGCGCAGGAGCCGTCCCTGGCGGACCACCGGCTCGCCGTCCTTGAGCACCAGCACCGGCTCGCTGAACATCCGCTCGCGGTCGGGATCGTCGGCGTAGACCGTGATGTCGGCGGCGGCCCCGGGGGCGAGGTGGCCGCGGTCGCGCAGGCCGAGCAGGCGGGCCGGACCGGCGCGGGTGAGGACGGCGATCTCGTAGAGGGAGTACTCCCGGTCCAGCCCCTCGAGGATGCTCGCCTTGCGCGCTGCCGGATTCAGGGCCTCCAGCGCCCGGCGCCGGAGCCCGGCGTCCATCAGGAGCTGGATGAGGTGGGGGTAGGTGGTGAAGGGGGCGCCGTTGGGATGGTCGGTGGTCAGGGCCACTTTCCAGGGGTCCTCGACCAGGAGGAACAGTTCCAGCCCGATCAGCCATTGCAGGGCGTGGACAAAGGAATCGTCCTGGTAGTGGAAGGGCACCACCCCGCAACCGGCCTCGCACTCGATGTCCATGAGGGAGGACTTGGAGGGGTCGGCGTTGGCCCGGTTGGCGAACTGGCGCATGGTGTCGCCGGAGGCGGTCACCGTCTGGCCGAACATGATCTGGCCGACGTCGATGGTGACGTTGTCCCTGGCGTTGACCGCCTCGGCCAGGTGGGGGGCGGCCGAGGAGAAGCCCTTATCGCCCTCGGTCCCGTAACTGTGGAACTGGAGGTGGGTCAGGTGGATGGGCAGGCCCTCGGCCGCCTCCATGGTGGCCAGGGTGGATTCGTAGTTGCCCGGCACGCCCAGGTTGGAGGCGTGCACGTGGAGGGGCTTGGGTACCCCCAGCTCG
The DNA here is from genome assembly GCA_018609925.1 of Gammaproteobacteria bacterium. Classification (GTDB taxonomy): domain Bacteria; phylum Pseudomonadota; class Gammaproteobacteria; order Thiohalorhabdales; family Thiohalorhabdaceae; genus Thiohalorhabdus. The sequence continues at coordinate 5,553 of JAHEOG010000120.1, read as the reverse complement.
TGCAGGCTGCGGCTCAGGGTGCGCAGGATCGTCCGCGGGGTGACGCCGTAGTGGGCGTTGGCCTCGTCGGGATCGAGCCGGCGCTGGTTGAACTTGAAGGCGCTTATGCCGCCCGGATTGACCACCTTGATGCCGAGGCACTGGGTGGCCTGGAGTATCCAGGCGACGTAGTCGTTGATCTCCGGCTGCTCGGCCCCGGTGGCCAGCAGCCGCAGTAGGTAGTCGTCGTTGCCCAGCATGGCGAAGCCCCCCGTGTCCAGCATGGGGGTGTCCGCGCCTTCCAGGTGGGTATGCCGGGCGTTGGCCGGGATCACCGCCGGATCGATGGCGGTGGTGTAGCCGAGCTCGGCGTAGCGGTAGCCGGTGGCCCAGGTGGAGGGGACGATGTGGCCGCTGCCGCTGCGGCAGGTCTCCGTCCGGGATCGAGGATGGGCGGTGTGATCCTCCGGCAGCATCTGCCGCGCCAGGTTCACCTTGCCGCCGGAGATGTGGGTATGCAGGTCGATGCCGCCCGCCATCACCATTTGGCCGGTCAGGTCGATCTCCTCGTCCACGGGCTCCCCGGGCCCCGGTGGCTCCACGAGGCGCCCGTCCCGGACGTAGAGGTCGCGGACCTCGCCATCGATCCCGTTGATGGGATCAAAGATGCGACCCCCGGCCAGCTTGCGCAGCATGCCGCCTCCCTCGCTAGAGTCGTTGCTCGATGCCGGCGATGGCGTCCGCCGTACTGGGTAGATCGGATTCCCGGAGCCGCGCCAGGGGCAGGGCCATCACCCCGTCCATGCGGTAGGCCTGCCCCCCGTGATCGAGGCCCGGTACTCCCACCGGGATGTAGGCGGTCGGCTCCCGCTCCGGGGCCATGGCGGACCGGCCCAGGACCACGGTGGGAGCTTCCGTATCCGGAGGCAGCCGCCCCGCGTCGAAGGCCGAAATCCAGAGCACGGCGTCGGCCTCCTCGGCGGCGAAGCGGCCGGCCTCCAGCTGATGGGGGGCATGGCGGGGGTATCCGGGGCCGAGATCGACCCGACCGGGGAAGCCCGTTTGCCAGGTGCAGGCCTGGCCGAAGGTGGTCGCGCCGTCCCGGCCTCCAAGGGGTAGCCCGGCCCAGCGGGTATGGGCGTTGAGCTGATCGATCAGCCCCGTGATCGCCTCCACCGCAAGATCGCCGCCGGGGAAATCGAGTTCCCCGGCGTCCCATGCGATGACCCCGTAGCGGGCCCGCGGCAGGCGCTCGGCGAGAGCCCGCAGACGCTCCGCCGGGACCCCTCCGGGCTCCGCCTCGAACAGGGGTCGGCCGGCCTCCAGGGCGCGCAGGGCGGCGAAGACCTCGCCAATCCGGTCCTCGGCGCAGGGGATCCGCTCGATCCGATCGTCGGCGGGCAGATTGGCAGCGGCCGTCTCGGGACCGATGAAGACGATCGGGCGCTGGTTCGGCGGGGGCTCGAAAAGGGTCTCACTGGGCCGGGCGATGCGCTCGAAAAAGCGGGGATAGCGCCGGCCTACGTCGGAGCCGGCGAGGATCCAGAGATCCGCCCGGTTGCGCGCCTCGGCCAGGGTGGTGGTGATCCACCCGGTGGTCTGGACCACGGCGGTGTTGCGCATGCCGGCCGCCCCGTGGAGGTGGTCCACGCCGGCCCCGATGCGGTCGGCCAGGCGCAGAGCCGAGCGGATCCCCGCCCCGTCCGTGCCGAGTCCCGCCACCAGCGGGCGCCGGGCGGGGCGGAGCACCTCCGCCGCCCGGGCCAGGGCTTGATCCAGGCTCGCCTCCTGCCCGTCCGTCCGGGGTCGGTCCTCCTCCGGGTGGGCCGAGAAGGCGACCTCGCTGATGGGGCAGACGCCCTCCCGGACCGTCAGCGTACGGCCCTGAGCGGCCACCGTGAGATCGTCGCAGCCCAAACCGCAAAAGGGACAGACCACGTCCCGAAGGGTTCGGCTGGAGCCGTTGTCGGTCATGCCAATGCCCGTCGCAAAAGGCACTCCATCGTAGCAGATGCGGCAGGGAGGACACTGCCCCGAGGCCCCGCGGACAAGGACACGGTCCCGGGGCCAGCCGGACACCGGCTTGCGGGCCCGATCAGGCCGGTCTCAGGCGGGGGCGTCGCGACCGTAGAGGGCAACCGGCTCCAGAGGATCCGCGGGGGTGAAGCCGAAGATGCGGCTGTAGAAGCCCAGCTCGGCCTCCAGCGCCCGGCGCTGGGACTCGGCCTTGCGAAAGCCGTGGCGCTCCTCCGGAAACTCGAGGTAGGCGTAGGCCTTGCCTGCCCCTTCCAGCGCGCGGCGCAGGGTGTGGGCCTGGTCCGGGGGAACCACCCGGTCCCGGCCGCCTTGGAGGATGAGCACCGGGCCCTTGACGCGGTCGATCCAGCCCACCGGGGACCGATCTCGATAGCGCTGCCGGGCCTCGGGCCACGGCCCGATGAGCCAGTCCAGATAGCGGGACTCGAACTTGTGGGTGGCTGCCCGTAGGGTCTCCAGGTCCACCACCCCGTAGTGGCTGGCGCCGGCCGCGTAGGGCCCGTTTGGGGCGGCCAGGGCCCCCAGCACGGTCAGCCCGCCGGCGCTGCTGCCCCGGATGGCGGCGCGCCCGGGATCGGCCCGGCCCTGCTCGAAGAGGTGGCGCGCCGCGGCGCAGCAATCCGCGACGTCGGCCACCCCCCAGTTTTCCCAGAGGCGCTCGCGGTAGGCCCGCCCGAAGCCGGTGCTGCCCGCGTAGTTTACCTCGACAACGGCGAAGCCGCGACTGGTCCAGAACTGCACCGCGGGCTTGAGCTGGCATTCGGCGTGGGCGGTGGGGCCCCCGTGGACGAAGGTCAGCAGGGGCGGGTGCTCGTCGTCGGGACCCGCCAGCTTCGGGTGGGCCGGCGGATAGAACAGGGCGTAGGCGGTGCCGGCCTCGGAGGCGAAGGTGATGGGCTCGGGACGGGAGATCCCCGCCGGATCCAGGGGCAGATCGGTGCTCTCGCGCACGGTCTCGGTGGCCCCGGTGCCGGGCTCGAGGGTCCGTACCGCCGGCGGCTCGTCGGGGCTGCCGGCGATGAAGGCCAGCCCGTCGCCGAACCGACGGAGCTGGGCCGGGGTGAACGCGGTCCAGGACTGCTCCAGATCCTCCAATCCGGCGCGCCCCGCCGGGATCCGTCCCAACCGATGCAGGCCGTCGGCGTAGTAGAGGCAGGCGATGGAGCCGTCGCCGAGGAAGGCGTAGGTGGACAGGCCCAGGCCCCACTGGGCGGCTCCCAGGTCCCGCTCCACGGGGGCCAGGGCCGAGGCCCGGCCGTCGTGCCAGCGATAGAGGTTCCACCAGCCGCTGCGGTCCGAGACGAAGTGCAGGCTGCCATCCGGGGCGAAGGCCGGCTGGAAGATGGACTCCCCGGGCCCGCCGGCGACGGGACGGGGCTCGACCAGCTCGGGGCCCGGCCCCAGCTCGGCCAGCCAGAGCTCGGTGCCGGTCCAGGGCATGTCGGGGTGGTTCCAGCAGGTGAAGGCCAGGTGCCGACCTTCGGGGTCCAGTCGGGGGAAGGCGTAGAAATCGCGGCCCTTCGCCAGGGGCCGCACGGTCCCCGAGCCGTCGGTGGCCACGGCGACGAGGCCGTTGGCCACCGTGCCATCCGCCTCGTGGGCCTCGCGCACGCAGATCACCCAGCGGCCGTCGGGGGTGGCTACACCGTCGGCGTAGCGCAGCCCGGCCGCGATCTCGGGCTCGGGGGTGAGCGCCGCTGGGGTCTGCCCGGGGCCTTGGCGGTAGAGGCGCTGGTCGCCCTCGCGGGTGAAGTAGACCTCGCCCCGGTGGACCAGGAAGGCCCCGCCGCCGTACTCGTGCACCCGCGAGCGCACGCTGAAGTCTTCCGGGGTAACGGTCTCGCTGGCGCCGTTTGCCCGCCGGCGCAGGATCACGCCGCGCCCGCCCTCCTCCGGTCGGGCCTCCAGCCAGTAGAGGTCGGTGCCGTCCACCGCCACCTGTTCCAGCCGCCGGGTGCCGGAAGCGAGACGATCGGCGGTGAGGGGCGAGGGCCAGGTGCCGTAGGGGGCGGTGGCGCCGGCCAACTCAGGCGGTGCCGCGGGTGCTGGCCAGGGCGGCGAGGCCCTCGCGGACCGAATCGGTGGCGAAGCGCAGGGCCGCCAGGGCCGTGCCGATGACCACGAACCCGGCGAGCACGGCCACGTCGGTGAGCAGGGCGAAATCCGGGGCGAAGGGCTGGGCCATGCCGGTGAGCATGGCGTGCTTGAGCAGATCCACCCCGTAGCTGAAGGGGTTCACGGCCGACAGGGCGAGCAGGGCCGACGGCAGGCCCTCCAAGGGATAGAGGGCGCCGCTCAGGAAGAACACTGGGAAGATCACGAAGTTCATGATCACGGCGAAGTTCTCCAGGCCCTTGGCCCAGACCGCGATCAGCATCCCGAGGGTGGCGCAGGTCAAGCCCGTGGCGCCCAGCCCCAGGGCGAGAATGGGCAAGGATACCCCGGCCCCGAAGTAGCCCAGCGGCAACAGGACGATTACCAGCATCAGGGATTGGACGAGGGCCACGGCCGCCGAGCTCAGGGTCCGGGCCACCACGATCCAGCCGCGGGCCACCGGCGCGGCCAGGAGCATGCGCATGACCCCCGACTCCTTGTCGTAGACCAGGGACAGGGACGCGAGCATGGCCCCGAACAGCAGCACCATGCCCAGCAGGCCGGGCACCAGGAAGGCGTGGTAGTCGCCGGGAGCGGCCTGGCCCAGGAAGGCCTCGAAGCCGCTGCCGATGATGACCAGCCACAGCAGGGGCCGTACCAGAGCGCTCACCAGCCGGCCGCGCTCCCGGGCCATGCGCTTGAGGTCGCGGCCCATGATGGCGGCCAGCGGGCGCAGCATCAGGCCGCGCACCGGGATCCGGGGTAGGCCCCGGATCAAGCCTCGGAACCGGCTGCCAGCGGGGTGTCCGTGCGGTTCAGCCATACGTAGACATCATTCAGGTCGGGCCGGCGCAGGTTCATGGCGTGGACGCTGGCGCCCAGCTCCCCCCGCAGGGCGCCGATGTCCGGCTCCTCGCCGCGGATCCGGAAGAGCAGGCGGTTGCCCTCCCGCACCGGGGCCTCCAGGCGTCCGGCGAGCGCCGCGGCCACGGCATCGGGGTCCTCGGCGGTCACCTCCAGGACCGAGTGGCCCAGCGCCCCGATCAGCTCGGACGGCGTACCGTCGCCGATGATCCGCCCGCGGTTGAGGAACAGGACCCGGTGGCAGTCCTCGGCCTCCTCCAGGTAGTGGGTGGTGAGCAGGACCGTGGCGCCCAGCTCGGCGCGCAGGCGCTCGATGTAGCGCCAGATGGCGCGGCGGTTGATGGGGTCCAGCCCGATGGTGGGCTCGTCCAGGAACAGCACGCGCGGACGGTGGAGCACACCGCGGGCGATGTCCACCGCCCGGCGCATGCCGCCGGATAGGGCCCCGATGGGGGTATCGCGGCGCTCCGCCAGCTCGAACAGGGCCAATAGCTCCGTGATGCGCTGCTCGGCGAGCCGAGCCGGCACTCCGTGCAGGGCCGCCGCGAAGCGCAGGTTCTCCTCCACGGTAAGATTGCG
>JAHEOG010000119.1 GCA_018609925.1 Gammaproteobacteria bacterium | reverse complement strand
GGAATCCAAAGGGCCTCATGAACGAGCACGCCACGAGCCGCCACCGACGGGCGCGCTGGCTCCTCGACCCGGTGCGCCGGATGGTCACCCTCCTCGGCGACATCGCCACGACCAACCGGCAAAGCGCGGAATTCCGGTACTACCGGGCCGGTCACATCCGGGTCCGGCTGCGGCTGTTCGCCACCCTCCTGGGCGTGGCCACCCCCGCCTGGATCCCCGTCGACGCCTGGGTAATCTCCGGTCCGCCCCTCTCGGGCCTGGCCGCCCTGCGGGCCGTGACCGGGGCCGCTTTCCTGGCTCTGGCGGCCTTCTGGCCTTTCCGCGGGGACACGGGCTCCGCCCGTGCCGCCGTCTGGGCTCTCGCCCTCATCGCCGCAGGCTTCCAGGTGGGCTCGCAGTGGATCCTGGGGGGCACCCTGACCCAGCCCGCCCTCATCGGCTTCACCACCTTCCCGCTGCTGCTGATGGCCTGTCTGGCCTTGTTCCCCCTCGCCCTGACCGAGGGGCTGGTGACCTTGGCCATCGTATTCGCCGGGCTGGTCCTCGGACTGGCCGCCGAGGCCGTGCCCACCGCGGCACCCCTTCTCGGTCTGGCATGGATGGGCCTGCTGATGGGGGCGTTCACCCTGGTGGCCCAGGGTGCCCACCTCTACGTCCTGCTGGTGCTGCACCGGCAGGCGACCCTGGACAGCCTCACGGGGCTGCTGAACCGGCGGGCTGCTTTCCAGCAGGCGCAGGCGGCGATGAACCGGGCCAATCGGGGAGCCCTCAGCCTGGTGCTGATCGACGTGGATCGCTTCAAGCTGATCAACGACCGCTACGGCCACCCCGTCGGCGACAAGGTCCTGGTGCATCTCGCTCGGCTCCTCCAGAAGGTGGCCGGCCCGACGGACCTGGTTGCCCGCTTCGGTGGAGAGGAATTCCTGGTGGTGCTCCCGGAGCGCGATTCCGAAGAAGCGGTGACGCTGGCTAGGACCCTCCGCGAGGAGCTGGTTCGCCAACCGGCCCCGACCCGGGCCGGCACCTTGCCCCTAACGATCAGCGTGGGCGTTGCCGGTTGGCAAGGGCCCGAGGAGTCCCTGGAGGGGCTCATCCAACGGGCCGACCAGGCCCTCTACCAGGCCAAGGACGAGGGCCGGAACACGGTGGTCCGTCTCGGTCCCGAATCCGGCGCCCCAGCCTGAGGCCCCGGAGCGACGGGCCGGAGGGAAGGCTCGGAAGGAGCCGCGGGCGGACGTCTCCCGGTTAGCGGGGGACTGGGGACTCCTCGGCAGCGGGTGCCGTGGCCCGCCGGGACTCCTCGGGCAGGGCGAGGTAGCCGAAGACCGCCTCGAACTGCATCAGCACCGACCACCGGGGACCGAAGTCGTTGTCCCGGGGCCAGCTCAGCCGGGGGCGGAGCTCGAAGAACAGCCACTCCTTGTAGAACCGGTTGCGGTAGCGCAGCTGGACGAGAAATCTGTCCACCTGCCACTCGGGCTCGTCGTCGGCGCGGACCTCGGCGTCGTAGGCCATGCGGTTATCCGGGGTGATCCTGTGGAACAGGGTGAAGCGCTCCCGCAGGTCGAGCGTATCGTCCTCGTCCTCCCAATCGGCCCGGGTGCCCGCGCGGAAGACGAAGCGCTCGCCCAAGGGCCGGTCCCAGTTCAGCTCGGTACGGGCGACGAAGCCCTCGTTCAGGAACTGAGCCAAGGTGGTGGACCACCGGGACTGCCACCGGCCGTAGTCGGCCCGGCGGATCGCCCGGAACCGCAGGAAGGGATCCGGCGGGGCCTTGATCTTCACCCCGGCCCCCGGCAGGAGCCGCCACTGGGCCCGTCCGATCCGCAACGGCCGGATCTGGCCTTCGAGGCCGAGGCCGAACCCCTCCCGTTGGTCCTCCTCGCGGGGGGTGTCGGACTGCTCCTTGTCCTCCTCGGACAGGGGGTCCCGCCCGGCGAACAGCTTCACCCGGCGCTCGGTCCCGGGCAGATCCAGCCGGGCCCCGAAGTCCTCGGCCAGCTCAACGCCCTCGCCCTCGATCCAGAGGGGCCCGGCGCTGACCTTGACGAAGCTGGCGGTGGTCTCGGTCATGGCCTTCTCGGTGGTGAAGAAGGAGTCCATGCCCCGGGCGCCGGCCTCCACCCCCTGGGAGAGCACCTTGTGGGTGAAGTCGAGGGCGCGCAGGCTCCAATGCCGGTCCGGGACGGAGGCCCCTTCGGTGGCCTCCTCCCCGTCGATTCCCTTCGCGCTCGGTTGCGGGCCGCGCGGGGCCGTTCCCAGGATGTCCGGGAGGCTGTCCGGGGCCGGCGCCGCCCGCGTCCCCGGATGGGCCAGCGGGAGCAGGGCCAGGACAGCCGCAAGCACCCGGCTTCCGGCGACGGTCCGCCCCATGGCAAGCCCCTCGCTGAGCAATGGTCGGGTAAGCGTACCGGCTCCGCCCCGGGCCTCGTAAACCCGGCAAATTGACCCCGTCCAAGGCCGGTGTTAGGTTAGATCGAGCCTTGGAGCTTGGCCCGGCCTGCCCTGGGCTGGCTCCGACCCAACGTCCCGTCCCGGCGGCCTTCCCTGGAAGGCCATCCCGAGCAAGGCATCCGCGAGGATGCCTTTTGTCGTTTTCGGCGGGAACTTGCCCGGTCTCTGCGCGGACCCAAGAAGGGGCGCCCCTGGGGGGCGTCCCGCCGGACCAGCGCCGATGACAGGAGAGCGAGGTGCCATCCGTAACCCTTCCCGACGGCTCGCACAAGCACTACGACCAGGGCGTCACGGTGGGCGACGTGGCCGCCGACATCGGCTCGGGCCTGGCGCGGGACGCGGTCGCCGGCAAGGTCAACGGGCGGGTCGTGGATCTGTCCGCCCCCGTTCCGGACAACGCCGAGGTCACCATCCTGACCCCGCGGGACGAGGAGGGCCTGGAGGTCCTGCGCCACTCCACCGCGCACCTGCTCGCGGAGGCGGTAAAGGAGCTCTACCCGGAAGCCCAGGTCACCATCGGCCCCGTCATCGAGGACGGGTTCTACTACGACTTCGCCTACCACCGCTCCTTCACCCCCGAGGACCTGGAGGCCATCGAGGCCAAGATGGCCGAGATCGCCGAGCGCGACGAGCCGGTCCACCGCGAGGTGTGGGACCGCGACGAGGCGGTGCGCTTCTTCCGGGACCAGGGGGAGGAGTACAAGGCCCAGATCATTGGCGAGATCCCCGACAACGAGGAGGTCTCGGTCTACTGGCAGGGCGAGTTCGTCGATCTCTGTCGCGGCCCCCACGTACCCCGGACCGGAAAGCTCAAGGCCTTCAAGCTCACCAAGGTCTCGGGGGCCTACTGGCGCGGCGACGCCCGCAACGAGATGCTGCAGCGGGTCTACGGCACGGCCTGGCCCGACGAGAAGACCCTCAAGCGCTACCTCCAGCAGCTGGAGGAGGCGGAGAAGCGCGATCACCGGCGACTGGGCCGCCAGCTCGATCTGTTCTCCATCCAGGAGGAGGCCGGCGGCGGGCTCGTCTTCTGGCACCCCAAGGGCGCCCGCATCCGCCGGCGCATCGAGGAGTACTGGCGCGCCGAGCACGAGGCCAGCGGCTACGAGTTCCTCTACACCCCGCACGTGGCCGACTACGACCTGTGGCGCACCTCCGGCCACGCCGACTTCTACAGCGACTCGATGTATCCGCCCATGGAGGTGGAAGGGCACCCGTTCGAGATCAAGCCCATGAACTGCCCCTTCCATGTCCTGATCTACCGGGATCAGCTGCGCTCCTACCGCGAGCTGCCCCTGCGCTGGGCCGAGCTGGGCACGGTGTACCGCTACGAGATGAGCGGGTCCATGCACGGGCTCATGCGGGTGCGCGGGTTCACCCAGGACGACGCCCACATCTTCTGCCGTCCCGACCAGCTGGAGGACGAGATCGCCGGGGTCCTCGACCTGACCCTGCGCGTGCTGTCCACCTTCGGCTTCGACGACGTCGAGCTCTACCTGGCGACCCGGCCCGAGGAGAAGTTCGTCGGCTCGGAGGCGATCTGGGACCGGGCCACCGAGGCCCTGCGCGGGGCCACGGAGGGCCGGGGCCTGGATTACCACGTGGAAGAAGGCGACGGCGCCTTCTATGGCCCCAAGATCGACTTCAAGATCCGCGACGCCATCGGCCGGCAGTGGCAGTGCTCCACCGTCCAGCTCGACTTCAACCTGCCGGAGCGCTTCGATCTGGAGTACCACGCCGACTCGGGGGAACGGGAGCGGCCCATCATGATCCACCGGGCCATCTTCGGCTCCCTGGAGCGCTTCTTCGGCGTGCTGGTGGAGCACTACGCTGGCAAGTTCCCCGCCTGGCTGGCGCCCGTCCAGGCCCAGGTCCTGCCGATTACCGACGATCAGGCCGATTACGCCGCCGAGGTCGCAAACCGGTTGAAAGACGCGGGTTTTTGGGCCGAGGCCGACTTGAGGAACGAGAAGGTCGGCTTTAAAATACGCGAGCACACGATGGACAAGGTCCCGTACATGCTCGTGGTCGGCGACAAGGAAAAGGCCGCCGGCAACGTGGCTGTTCGTCATCGCAGCGGGGCCGATCTCGGGGCCATGGCGCTGGACGACTTCCTCGACCGGTTGCGCGACGAGGTCGAGACCAAGCGGATCGAAGCGGAGGGGTAGAGATCGCTAAACAGGAAAAGCAGCCGCGCGTCAACGACGCCATCGAGTCGGAGGAAGTGCGGCTTGTCGGTAGCGACAGCGAGCAGATCGGGGTCGTTTCCCTAGAGGAAGCTTTCGATCGGGCCGACGAGGAAGGGCTCGACCTCGTCGAGGTCTCACCGCAGGCGGAGCCGCCTGTGGTGAAGATCATGGACTACGGCAAGTACAAGTACGAGGCCAGCAAGCGGGCCCACAAGGCCAAGGCCAAGGCGAAGCAGGTCCAGCTCAAGGAAGTCAAGTTCCGGCCCAAGACGGACCAGCACGACTACGAGGTCAAGCTCAAGAACGCCATCCGGTTCCTGAAGCAGGGCGACCGCGTCAAGGTCACCATGCGCTTCCGGGGCCGGGAGATGCTCCATCAGGAGATCGGCCGCGAGGTCCTCGACCGCATCGAGGCCGACCTCGCGGAGTACGGCAAGGTCGAGCAGCACCCCAAGCTGGAGGGGCGCCAGATGACCATGGTGGTTGCCCCCCACAAGCACTGATCCGGGTTTAGCCCGGGCTCCCAGCGAGAGCGATCATGCCCAAGGTGAAGACGAACCGCGGCGCGGCCAAGCGCTTCAAGGTGACCGGCCGCGGCAAGATCAAGCGCCAGAAGTCCAACTACAGCCACCTCCGGACCAACAAGGACCGGCACCGGAAGCGCCATCTCCGCAAGCCGACCCTGGTGTCCAAGCCGGAGAAGCGCGCCGTCCGCCGGCTTCTGCCCAACGACTGAGTCCTTCCCCTACCTAAGTAGGGGCCTTTCGACCCGTGGACCCCTTCGGCGAGGCCCGACCAGGATGACCGCAGGGCCTTCGCCGCGGGGCGCAAAGCGCCAGGGAGAATCCCCGTTATGGCTCGTGTAAAGACCGGACCGGCCCGCCGCCGGCGCCACAAGCGCATCCTGAAGCAGGCCAAAGGTTTCCACGGCCGCAAGAAGAACTGCTTCCGGGTCGCCAACGAGTTCGTCGAGCGCGCCCAGCAGTACCAGTATCGTGACCGCAAGCAGAAGAAGCGCGAGTTCCGCCGGCTCTGGGTGACCCGCATCAACGCCGCCGCTCGGCAGCACGGTCTGACCTACAACCGGCTCATCCATGGCCTCCGTCAGGCCGGGGTGGAGGTGGACCGCAAGGTCCTCGCCGACATGGCCGTCCGGGACAAGGAGGCCTTCGCCCAGATGGCCCAGGTGGCCAAGGACGCCGAGGCCGCCTGAGCCCGCTGGCGGGCTCGCCCGGAAGCGCGCTACGGGGAGAAAGGGTCCGGCCCTTTCTCCCTTTGTGTTTCGACCAATCGCAGTCGGCAGTCGGCAGTAGGCAGTAGGCAGTTGGCAGTTGGCAGTCGGCAGTAGTCAGGAAAACCCAGGAAACCCCGCTATCCGGCTTCCGGCTGCCTTCGCCTTTTCTGCCTACTGACCACTGATGAGTTTTTGGGATAAGGAGCGGCGGTGCAGGACGAGATTGAGGAGGTCCAGCGACGCGCCGAGCGCGAGATCGCCGAAGCGGGCGACCTCGACGCCCTGGAGCGCCTGCGGGTGGCCTATCTCGGCAAGAAGGGCGAGCTCACGGCGCTGCTCAAGCGGGTGGGGGAGCTGGATCCCGCGGAGCGCAAGGCCGCCGGCCAGGCGGTGAACGCGGCCAAGGAGGCGGTGCAGGCCGTCCTGGAGGCCCGGCGGGAGGAGCTGAGCCGATCCGAGCTTGAGAGCCGCCTCCAGGCGGAGCGTGTGGATGTCACCCTGCCGGGCCGCGACGCCGAAGTGGGCAGCCGCCATCCCATCACCCGGATGGTCGAGCGCATCGAGGACCTGTTCGCGGGGATGGGGTTCGAATCGGCGACGGGGCCCGAGGTGGAGGATGCCTACCACAACTTCGAGGCCCTCAACATCCCCGAGGACCACCCCGCCCGGATGATGCACGACACCTTCTACTTCGACGAGGACTGGCTCCTTCGGACCCACACCAGTCCCGTGCAGATCCGGGTTATGCGGGACCGGTCGCCGCCGTTGCGCACCATCGCCGCCGGGCGGGTGTTCCGCTGCGACAGCGACGTCACCCACACCCCCATGTTCCACCAGGTGGAGGGCTTCGTCGTCGACGAGGGGGTGACCTTCGCTCACCTCAAGGGGCTGCTCCAGGATTTCCTGCAGGCCCTGTTCGAGCGCGATGACCTGCCCGTGCGCTTCCGACCCTCCTACTTCCCGTTCACCGAGCCCTCAGCCGAGGTGGACATCGGCTGCGTCATCTGCGACGGCGGCGGCTGCCGGGTGTGCAAGCACACCGGCTGGCTGGAGGTGCTCGGCGCCGGGCTCATCCATCCCAATGTCTTCGCCCAAGTGGGCATCGATACCGAATGCTATTCCGGCCTCGCCTTCGGCATGGGCGTGGAGCGCCTGGCCATGCTGCGCTACGGCGTCGATGATCTCCGAGTCTTCTTCGACAACGACGTGCGGTTCCTGGAGCAGTTTGGGCCTTAAACGGCAGTCGGCAGTTGGCAGAGAAGGCAACGGCAGCCCGGCTCCCACTCCGGGTTTTTCTGACGACTG
>JAHEOG010000118.1 GCA_018609925.1 Gammaproteobacteria bacterium | reverse complement strand
GCTGCTTCCTGTCCCGGTTCACCGAGGGCGCCGACTGGGCCCACCTGGATATCGCGGGGGTGGCCTGGACCAGTGGGGAGAGCAAGGGCGCAACCGGGCATCCGGTGCGGATGGTGAGCCAGTACCTTACGGAGCGGGCCATCGGGTGAGGCCATGGCAACGCGGGTGGATTTCTACCGCCTCAACGGCGATGACCTCGCGCTCGCGACGTGTCTGATCGTGGGCAAGGCCTATCAGGCGGGTTACCAGGTCCAGGTGCTCGCTGCCGGAGAGGACGAGCTATCGGATCTGGATGCTCGACTCTGGACCTATCGTCCCGAGGGCTTCGTGCCCCACGCCCCTCGTGATCACCGGGACCCCGAATTCCCGGAGCCGGTGGTCCTGTCCAGCGACTGCCGGCCCGCGGAGGGGGTCCAGGTCCTGGTCTGCCTTACCCCCCCCGAGATCGACTGCGTTGGCGCCTATGCCCGCGTGGCGGAACTGGTACCACCCGATCCGGAAGGGCGGAACGCAGCACGTGCCCGCTACGTGTCCTACAGGGACGCGGGGTATGAGCTGCATACCCATGACCTGACCGTGAATTGACAGGGGCTGGGCGGCCAACGGATACTGGCCCGTCCTGCGCCCTTCCCACAAGGGTTTCCGCCATGGAGCAAGAGCAAGATCAGGGCCCACCGGAGGACCACGGTAAGGGGGATTCCGAGGCGGGCTCGGAAGTCAGCATGGACGAGATCCTCACCAGCCTCCGTAGCATCCTGGAAGAGGACCAGGAGGAGAGCGCGGGGGCGGCGTCGGGTTTAACCGGGACCGACTCCGGTGATAGCGCCGCAGCCGGCGGTGAAGACCCTCCTGAGGACGATGGCGGGGACGAGCTGGTCCTCACCGATGTGGTGGAGGAAGGCTCCCCCGATCCCGACCCTTCGCGAGAGGAGGACTTCGAAGCGCCCGGAGCCCAGGAGGCTACCGCCTTCGAACCCCTGTTCACCCGCGACGACCACCTCGGAGCCGGCGACACCGGGCAGGCCACGGCGGCCGACGAGCCCACTCCGACCTCCGAGGCTCCCTTCCGTATCGAATCGGAGGAGGAGGACGAGCCCACCAAAGAAGGATCCGAGCCGGGGGCCCCCTTCCCGTTCGGTCCCGGATGGGGGTCTTCGACGGAATCGAAGGGCGATCCCGAGTCTCCCAAAGCCGGCCCGGAGTCCGAGCCGGATTGGGGGGTCTCCTGGTCGGAGGAAGCGAATGACTCCGAGCCGTCGCCGTTCACCGGGACCCAGCCCGATACCGGCGGCATGGATCCTTCTCCGGTCGATCTTTCGCCGCAGGCGCAGGAGGAAACCTCCGCCTCGCAACCGGGTTCGGGCGCTGAAGGGTCGGACGGGGAAGCCGCTGCTGCGGGCATGGATACCGAGCGCGTGAGGGAGGTGGTCCAGGACACCGTCGAGGCCCAGGTCGCCCAGGCCACCGAAGGTCTGGACTCCCGCTTGGCCGAGGCCCTGGAGCCCAAGATCCGGGAAGTCCTCCAGGAATTCCTCGAGCAGCGCCTGCCCGCCCTCCTCCAGGAGCTCGCGGAAGCCGAGATCGAGCGGATCAAGCGCGGCGAGTAGAGCCACCGCCCCCATCCTGGTAAGCCCTCGGACCCCCGGGCCGGGGGCTTTTTGGCTCCCGCATGGGAGCCCGTTCGTCCTGCGTCCTTCCCCGGTGTCGCGGCCACCGGCCCAGCCCCAACGGGAGCGCCATGACCCGACACGTCGACACCCTGCCCAAGACCTACGATCCCACCGAGATCGAGCCCCGGTGGTACGCCTTCTGGGAGGAAGGGGGCCACTTCCAGCCGGAGATGGCGGCCGACGCCCCCGCCTTCGCCATCATGATCCCGCCGCCCAATGTCACCGGCACCCTCCACATGGGCCATGCCTTCCAGGACACCTTGATGGATGCCCTCACCCGCTACCACCGCATGCGGGGGGACCGCAGCCTGTGGCAGCCGGGCTCGGATCACGCCGGGATCGCCACCCAGATGGTGGTGGAGCGCCAGCTCGAACAGGAGGGCACCAACCGCCAGGAGCTGGGCCGGGAGGCCTTCACCCAACGGGTCTGGGAATGGAAGGAGCGCTCCGGCAACGTCATCGCCCAACAGCTGCGCCGGCTGGGTGCAAGCTGCGACTGGTCGCGGGAGCGCTTCACCATGGACCCCCAGCTCTCCCGGGCGGTGCACGAGGCCTTCGTCCGGCTCTATAAGGAGGGCCTGATCTACCGGGGCCAGCGCCTGGTCAACTGGGACCCGGTACTGCATACCGCGCTTTCGGACTTGGAGGTGGAGTCCCAGGAGGAGGACGGCCACCTCTGGCACTTCCGCTATCCCCTCGCCGACGGCTCGGGTCACGTCACGGTAGCCACCACCCGCCCGGAGACGATGCTCGGCGACCAGGCCGTGGCCGTCCATCCCGAGGACAGCCGCAACGCGCATCTGATCGGGACCACGGTGCGCCTGCCCCTGGCGGACCGGGATATCCCGGTCATCGCCGATGAGGCTGTGGACCCCGAGTTCGGCACGGGCTGCGTCAAGGTCACCCCGGCCCACGACTTCAACGACTACCAGATGGGCCTGCGCCACGGCCTGACCTTGCTCAACATCCTCACCGACGACGCCCGCATCAATCAGCGGGCGCCGGCGCCCTACCAGGGACTCGACCGCTACACGGCCCGGGAGCGAATCGTCGCCGACCTGGACGCCGCGGGGCTACTGGCCTCGGTTGAGCCGCACCGGCTCATGGTACCCCGCGGGGACCGCTCGGGAACGGTGGTGGAGCCCTTCCTTACCGATCAGTGGTTCGTGCAGGTGGGCCCCCTAGCCAAACCCGCCATTGAGGCGGTGGAGGACGGGTGCATCCGCTTCATCCCGGAGAACTGGGCGCGGACCTACTTCGAGTGGATGTACAACCTGGAGGATTGGTGCATATCGCGCCAGATCTGGTGGGGCCACCGGGTGCCGGTCTGGTACTGCGCCGACTGCGATGGCGAGCGGCTGACGCTGGTGGCCCACGAGCTGGAAGTGGCCGGGACCAAGCTGGGTGCGGTCTCCCCCGCGTGGGTCAAGGACCAGGGCATTGACCTGGAGGAGGTCCTCGACCGGGTCGACCACGTCAATGTCGGCTCGGGGGTCCGCCCCATCGTCGGCTCCGACGGCGCGGAAACCCCGGAGCGCTGCCCCCACTGCGGCGGCAGTCGCCTAATCCAGGACCCGGACGTCCTCGACACCTGGTTCTCCTCCGCCCTGTGGCCCTTCTCCACCCTGGGCTGGCCCGAGGACACCGAGGAGCTGCGCACCTTCTACCCCACCAGCGTGCTGGTTACCGGCTTCGATATCATCTTCTTCTGGGTCGCCCGGATGATCATGATGGGGCTGAAGTTCATGGACGACGTCCCCTTCCGGGAGGTCTACGTCCACGGGCTGGTGCGGGACTCCGAAGGCAACAAGATGAGCAAGTCCAAGGGCAATGTCCTCGATCCCCTGGACCTCATCGACGGCATCGACTTGGAATCCCTCGTCGCGAAGCGCACCGAGGCCATGATGCAGCCTCAGAAGGCCGCGGCCATCGAGCGCATGACCCGCCGCGAGTTTCCGGACGGCATCCCCGCCTTCGGCGCCGACGCCCTGCGCTTCACCTTCGCCAGCCTCGCCACCATGGGCCGGGACATCCGCTTCGACCTGGGCCGGATCGAGGGCTACCGCCATTTCTGCACCAAGCTCTGGAATGCGGCCCGTTTCAACCTAATGCACGTGGACTCCCTCGGCGAGGGGGAAATCAGGCCCGGCTGGCCCGAGCGCTGGATCGTCTCCCGCCTTCAGAGCACGGAGTCCGAGGTGGCAGAGGCCTTCGAGGCCTACCGCTTCAGCGACGCGGCCCAGGCGGTCTACGAGTTCACCTGGCACGCCTACTGCGACTGGTACCTGGAGCTGGCCAAGCCGGCGCTGCAGGGCGACGATCCCGAAGCCGCCCAAGCCGCTCGGGCCACCATGGTGCGAGTACTGGAGACGACCCTGCGCCTACTGCACCCCTTCATGCCCTTCATCACCGAGGAGATCTGGCAGGAGGTGGCCCCGCTGGCCGGCCGCCAGGGTGCCGCCATCGTCAGCCAGCCGTTCCCCCGATCCGACAACGATCGGATCGATCCCGAGGCCGAGGCGGAGTTCGCCTGGCTGGAGGGCTTCGTCGGGGCGGTGCGCTCGATGCGGGGAGAGATCGGGATCCATCCCCATCAGGCGGTGCCCATCCTGCTCCGGGGCGGGGACGATCGCGATCGCCTGCGGGCCCAAAGCCATCGGAGCTACATCGACGCCCTCGCCAAGCCGGCCTCGGTGGAATGGCTCGAAGAGGGCGAGCAAGCCCCGCAGTCGGCTGCCGAGGTGGTGGGGAATCTGGAGATCCTGGTGCCCCTGGCCGGACTGGTGGACGTGGAGGCGGAGATCCAGCGCCTGGACAAGGAGCTCGAAAAGGTGAGCGAGGGCCTCCAGCGTAGCGATCGCAAGCTG
>JAHEOG010000117.1 GCA_018609925.1 Gammaproteobacteria bacterium | reverse complement strand
GCGCTTCGGGTTCGAGTACGACGGGATGGTCCTGCACGAATACTACTTCGGGAACCTCAAGGCCGGCGTCAGCCGCGACGACAACGGGCTGTTCGCCAAGACCGTGGCCGAGCAGTTCGGGTCCGTCGACGCCTGGATCGAGGACTTTAAGAACTGCGGCAAATCCCGCGGCATCGGCTGGGCCATCGCCTACTACGATCCGGCCACCGGCCAGATCAACAACCACTTCATCCAGCACCACGAGGACGGCCACATCGCCGGGTTCGCCCCTATCGTGATCATGGACTGCTTCGAGCATGCCTGGATGGTGGACCACGGCGCGGGCGGCCGCGGCGCCTACATCGACGCGGTCATCGAGAACCTCAACTGGAGCTTGATCGAGGAGCGGATGCAATCGGCCGCCAACGGGCAGATCTGGAAGCGGTTCTAGACCCGGGCGCCTTGCGGACGGCCGACGGCGCCCCTTCCGGGGGCGCCGTTTTTTGCTGCCGGAGCCATCGTCGTTGAATCCCGGCGCGCCGGGGCCTTTGCCCGGGTTGACCTCGGGTAGCCAGACGGGAATCATACGCGGCCGGCAGACCCCCTCCCCAGCCCGACCCGAGCCGCATCTCGACGAAAGGTAGAAGCCCATGGAAGCCGCGGATCGCAGGCGGTTGCTCGGAGAGATGGTGTTCGCGCGCCGCTTCGAGGAGCGCTGCGCGGAGGCCTACCACCACCGAGACATCGGTGGCTTCCTGCACCTGTACCCGGGCCAGGAGGCCTGCGCCTTCGGTGTCCAGGAACGGGCGCGCCCCGCATACGACTACGTCATCACCGGCTACCGGGACCATGTCCACGCCATCAAGTCAGGTACCGATCCCAAGGCGGTGATGGCCGAGCTCTTCGCCCGGGAGACCGGATGCTCCCGCGGCCGTGGCGGTTCCATGCACCTGTTCGATGCGGCCAACAAATTCATGGGCGGCTACGCGCTGGTGGGCGAGCCCTTCCCCCTCGCCCTCGGGCTGGCCAAGGGCATCCAGCTGCAGGGCACCGACCAGATCGCCGTCTGCTTCCTCGGTGAAGGCGCCGACAACCAGGGCACCTTCCACGAGACCATGAACATGGCCCAGCTCTGGGAGCTGCCCGTTTTGTTCGTCTGCGAGAACAACCTCTACGCCATCGGAACATCTCTTGAGCGCTCCACCCCGGTGCACGACCAATACAAGCGTGTCCAGGCCTATGCCATGGAGGCCTCCCAGACGGACGGTCAGGACGTTGACACGGTCATGGCGTCCGCGGACCAGGCCATCGAGCATGTCCGCCAGGGGCACGGCCCCTACTTCCTGGAGCTGATGACCTATCGCTTGCGGGGGCACTCCATGTCCGATTCGGGTCGTGGCTACCGCTCGGAGGACGAGATCAAGGAGTGGATGGAGCGCGATCCCATCTATCTCTTCCGCGATCGCCTCATCGCGGAGGGAATCCTTACGGAGGCCGAGTTCGAGGAGATGGACCAGGGCGCGCAGCAGCGGATCGATGATGAGATCATCCCCTTCGCCGAGGAGTCCCCCGAGCCGGACATCAATGAGCTCACCCGGTACGTCTTGGACGACGACCCCGGCCCCGCCCTGGGCCGGGTGAATGAAGGGGGAAAATAGCCATGGCCCAGGCCTTCTACTGGGATGCGTTGCGCCGGGCCCACGACGAGGAGCTCGCCAACGATCCCCTGGTATTCGCCATTGGCGAGGATATCGGCCTGCCGGGCGGGACCTACAAGGCCACCCAGGGCCTGTTCGAAAAGTACGGCGAGCACCGGGTGATCGACGCCCCCATCTCGGAGAACAGCTACACCGGTCTCGGTACCGGGGCCTCCATGACCGGCTGCCGGCCGATCATCGAGATCATGTCGGTGAACTTCGCCCTGCTGGCCACCGACCAGATCATCAACGCGGCCGCCAAGATCCGCTACATGTCCGGGGGCCAGGTGGCCTGCCCCATTGTCATTCGTAGCCCGGGCGGCGTCGCCCACCAGCTCGGGGCCCAGCACTCGGGCCGTCTGGAGAAGGTCTTTGCCGGCACCTCCGGATTGCGGGTGGTCACCCCAGCCTTCCCGGCCGACGCCTACGCCATGCTCAAGACGGCCGTGCGCTGCAACGACCCCGTAGTAATCCTGGAGCACGAGGCCATCTACAACCTCAAGGGCGAGGTTCCGGACGAGGAGCACTTTGCCCCCCTGGAGGGCGCCCAGGTGGTCCGGGAGGGTTCCGATGTCACCCTCATCGGCTACCTGATGAGCACCCACTGGAATCTGGCCGCGGCGGACAAGCTGGCCGAGGCCGGGATCTCCGCCGAGGTGATCGATCTGCGGGCCCTGAAGCCCATCGACGGCGAGACCATCCGGGCCTCGCTGGCCAAGACCCACAAGGCGGTTATCGCCACCGAGGACGAGGCCCCCGTCGGCATGAGCGCCGAGATCATGGCCGTCATCAACGAGCAGTGCTTCTTCGAGCTGGATGGGCCGCCCGTCCGGGTCACCGCCGAGGACGTCCCCGTGCCCTACAACGAGAAGCTGGAGCGAGCCGCCATTCCCGACGCCGATCGGGTCGCCGGCGCCACCCGCAAGCTGCTGGGGAGCTCTTAACCATGGCGAGCAGCTACACCATCAAGATGCCGCAGCTCTCGGACACCATGACCGAGGGGATCCTGGTGGAGTGGGAGAAGCAGCCGGGCGATCCCGTCAGCCGGGGCGACGTGGTGGCCCAGGTGGAGACGGACAAGGCTATCATGGATGTGGAGGTCTTCCGCGAGGGCTACCTGTCCGGCCCGCTGGCCCCTGTGGACGCCTCGGTTCCGGTGGGCGAGGCCATCGGTTACCTGGTGGCGGCCCCCGAGGAGGTGACCACCGACGAGGCCGAGGTCCCCTCGGGGCCCTCGGGGAAGGCGGATGCGGAACCGGCTTCGACTTCCCAGCCCGAGCCCACCCCGGACACCAAGCCTTCCCCCGAGCCGTCCGCGGAGTCGGGACCGGCCGGAGGGGCGACGACCGGTCTGGGGCCGGTCCCCCGGCCCCGGGGCAAGAAGGCTACCCCCTACGCTCGGGTTGTAGCACGGCTCATGGGCGTGGACCTGGAGCAGCTGACGGGCACCGGTCCGGAAGGCGAGATCACCGCCGACGACGTCCAGGCCGCGGCCCCGGCGAGCGGCCCGGCCGCCGAGCCGGCCAGTCGCGCCGGTACCCCGAGGCACTCCATCCCGGGCCACGAGCGCGACATGACCTCCCTCGAGCGCGCCGTGGCGCACAACATGCAGGACGCCCTGGCCGTTCCGCTGTTCCGGGTCAGTCGCCACGCCCATCCCGAGCGCCTCCAGCAGGCCGCCAAGTCGCTGGGCGTGAGCTTCACCGTCCTGCTGGCGCGGGCGTGCGGCGAGGCCCTGCGCCATCATCCGGGGCTGAACCACGCCTATCAGTTCGGCGACAAGATCGTCGAGCGCACCAACGTCGATGTCGGCATCGCGGTGGAGGCCGACAAAGGCGGACTGGTGGTTCCCGTGCTGCGGGACGTCAACAACCGCGAGCTGAACGATCTAGGCACCACCTGGAAGGACCTGGTGGATCGGGCTCGCCAGCGCCGACTCACCCCAGCGGAGTACGAGCATCCCACCTTCATGCTCTCCAACCTGGGCATGTTCGGGGTGGAGCAGTTCGACGCCATCCCCGTCCCCGGGGCCAGCGCCATCCTGGCGGTGGGAGCGGTGACCGAGGCGGGCATGATGCTTACCCTGGCCTGCGACCACCGCGTCGTTAACGGCGCCGACGCGGCACGCTACCTGGGCGACCTCAAGGCCTGCATCGAGCGCCCCGAGGACTGGCTGGACGGGCGCTTCCCGCTGATCCCCGAAGGCGACTGGGATGTGGACGTGGCCGTGATCGGCGGCGGCACCGGCGGCGAGGACGCCGCCCGGGCCCTGACCGAGGGGGGCCACTCGGTGGCCCTGATCCACGACGAGGCCCTGCCCGGCGGGGAGTGCCTGTGGCGGGGCTGCATCCCCTCCAAGACCTGGCGGGCCGCCGCCAACCGCATGCGCGACCGCGAGGGCGACGGCCTCCTCGGGGTGGAAGGCACCGACAAGCCCAAGCTCAACTGGGGCACGCTGGAGGACCACCGCCGCGAGGTCCTCCAGACCCGCGGGGAGATGGCCGCCAAAACGGACAAGGGCCTCAAGATCGACTATCGTCAGGGCCGGGGCCGACTTACTGGCGAGCACACCCTCGCCTACACCGATCCCGAGGGCAAGGAGCACCAGCTCACCTTCGGCGCCGCCATCCTCGCCAACGGAGCGCCGCCGACCCGGCCTCCCGTTCCGGGGGCCGATCTGGACGGGGTGGAGACCTCCGACACCATCTGGTCCCTGGAGGCCCCGCCCAAGCGGCTGGCGGTTATCGGCGCCGGGGCCATCGGCCTGGAAATGGCCCAGATCTTCCGGGACTTCGGGTCCAAGGTGACGGTCTTCGAGATCGGCAACCGGGTCCTGCCCGAGGTGGAGGGCGAGGTGGCCGGGGAGCTGGGCCGGGTCCTGGAGGCCGAGAGCAATTTGACACTCCACCTGGCCAGCAAGGTGGGGCGCATCGAGGGCCAGCCCGGCAATCTCACCGTCCATTTTGCCGACAACGAGGGCAAGGACCGTCAGGTCACGGTGGACCGGGTGCTGGTCGCAACCGGCAAGCGGCCCCAGCTCGAAGGCCTGGGCCTGGATGCCGCCGGGGTGGAGACCGCCAACGGCTTCGTCTCCGTGGACGCCCGTGGGCGCACCTCCGCCGAGCACATCTTCGCCGTGGGAGATGTGGTGCCGGGGCTGATGCTCGCCCACACAGCTGCCGCCCAAGGCCGGATCGCGGCGGCCAACCTGATGGGCGAGCGCGCTACCTACGACCAGGCCCTGGACTGCGGGGTCATCTTCACCCGGCCCGAGGCCGCCTTCGCCGGGCTCACCGAGGAGCAGGCCACCGATCGGGGCTTCGATCCCGTCAGTGCCAAGGCCCCCATCCAGCACGACGCCATGGCCATGATCGAGGGCGAGGCCGAGGGGCTCATCAAGCTGTTGGTGGACAAGGGCTCGCACCGGGTCCTTGGAGTCCACATCCTCGCCGACCACGCCGACACCCTGCTCGGCGAGGCCGTGATGATGGTCTCCGGACGAATGACCGTGGACCAGGTGGCCGAGTCCATCCATCCCCATCCCACCCAGACCGAGCTGTTCGGCGACCTGGCTCGGCGCCTGTCGGCCCGGCTCAAGCGCGCGGCCCGGAAGAAAGTCAACGCCTAGGGGCCGGTCCCGGCCCGGTCCCGGCCACCGAGGTCCAGCCATGGCCCATAAGCCCCTAAGCGAAGGGGACCGCGCCCCGGAGATCGATCTTCCGGCCACCCGGGAGGGTCGGGTGCGCCTGTCCGGGCTGCGGGGCCAACCCGTGGTGATCTACTTCTATCCCAAGGACAGCACGCCGGGCTGCACCCGGGAGGGCCAGGCCTTCCGCGACCTCTATCCCCGCTTCCGGGAGCGTGGAGCCGAGGTCCTCGGGATCAGCCGGGACCGCCTCAAGAGCCATGAGCGCTTCGCGGCCAAGAACGAGCTTCCCTTTCCCCTGTTGGCCGATCCCGACGGACAGGCCTGCGCTGCCTACGGCGTTCTCAAGCCGAGGCCGTTGGGCGGCGCGGGGTTGCGCCGGACCACCTTCGTCGTCGACAGCCAGGGCAAAGTCCGCCACGTCCATCCCCGCGTGAAGGTGGCGGGCCACGCCGAGGCGGTCCTGGAACAGCTCCGCGCCCTGGCCGGCTGAGCCCCGCCCTGGACATTCGGGCCTCACCGGGCTTCCTACACCAGGAGCCGGCGCCGCAGGCAGACGGTGGCGAGCTGGAAGGCCCCGATCAGGTAGATGGCCGGGACGGCGAGATGGACCGCCAGAGGGTCCGGGAGCTCCCCGGAGAACAGGGGCCGCACCAGCTCCACGCCGTGGAACAGGGGCAGGGCCACCACCGCTGCCTGCAGCCACCCAGGCAGGGTATCCACCGGATAGAAGACCCCGGAGAACAAAAACATGGGAGTGATGAAGGCGGTGAAGTAGTAGAGGAAGAAGTCGTAGGAAGGGGCCAGGGTGGTTACCAGGACGGCCATGGCGCCGAAAGTCAGCCCCATCAGCAGGACTACCGGCAGGGCGGCCAAAGGGAGGCCCGCGAGCGGGATCGCCCCCAGGGCGCCGGCCACGACGAACAGGGTGACGCCGGAGATAAGCGCCTTGGTGGCGCACCAGGCCACCTCCCCCGCCACCACGTCCGCCACCTGAAGCGGCGTGGCCAGCATGGCGCCGTAGGTATCCTGGCGGGTCATGCGGGTATAGGCGGCGTAGAGCCCCTCGTAGCTGGCGGTGTTCATGGCGGTGGCGCACAGGACCCCCGAGGCCAGGTAGGCCAGATAGGGCATGTCCGCCATCCCCGAGACGAAGCGGCCCAGCCCGTAGCCCAGGCCCAGCAGGTACAGGAGCGGCTCGCCGAAGTTGCCGATCAGCGAGGGAACGGCATAGCGCCGCCAGACCCGGAGATTGCGCATCCAGACAGCGACCGAGCGCCCATGGGGAATGGCTAGGGCCAATCGCGGAGCCACCCCTCAGTCCTCCCGGAGCTCGTAGCCGGTCAGCCCCAGGAAGACGTCCTCCAGGTTAGCCGGCCGCCAGTAGGGGGGATCGAACCCGGCAGTGCGGACCCGGTCCACCAGCGGTCCGGGGTCGTCGGTGTAGAGGTAGGCGGTATCCCCGGTCACCCGGAGCCGGCAGCCTGGCGCCTGCGAGAGCGGCTGGAAATCCTCCCCATCCAGGGGGACCTCCACGACGTAGGGCTCCACGTACCACCTCAGGAGCTCCTCCGGGGTCCCCAGGGCGAGGAGCCGGCCGCCGTCCATCACCGCCAGCCGGTCGCAGAGCCGGGCCGCCTCGCTCATGTAATGGGTGGTCAGCAGCAGGGTGCGACCCTCCCGTCGCAGGCGCCGGAGCTGCTGCCAGACCAGCCGCCGGGCCTGAGGGTCCAGACCGGTGGTGGGCTCGTCCAGCACCAGCAGCTCGGGGTCGTTGATCAGGGCCCGGGCGAGGATCAGGCGGCGCTTCATGCCCCCGGAAAGGGCCTCGATCTCGGCCCCTCGCCGATCGGCGAGCTGGAAGAAGGCCAGGAGGCGATCGATGCGTGCCTCCACCGCCGGCCCGCCCAGCCCGAAGTAGCGGGCGTAGACCCGGAGATTGGCGGCCGCGGTGAGATCGATGTCGAGGTTGTCCTGCTGGGGAACCACCCCGCAGCGGGCTCGGATGGCGCGGATCGCGTCGGGTACGGACCGGCCCAGCACCTCCAGCTCGCCATCATCGCGTGGCGCCAGGCCCAGGATCAGGCGAATGAGGGTGCTCTTTCCCGCGCCGTTGGGACCGAGCAGACCGAAGCACTCCCCGGCACGGAGCTCCAGGTCCACCCCATCCACCACCGGGACACCGCCGTAGTGCTTGGTGAGCCCTCGCCCGTGCACTGCAGGATCCCCGGGGAAGCTGGCAGTCTGCGCCTCCGCAGGGTGGAGCCGAACGTCGGAACCGCTATCCACCGGTCGGTGCCCGCCGGACATGATTAGTCGCCGCCCCCGCCCTTCGGTACCATTGCGGGCTCCTCCATCAGCATGAACGAGTCCATGGCCAACCCTACCAGCAGCCTCCCGAGCGAGTCGGCCGCCGACGAGCCCTCCGCGGGCCCGGTACGGACGGTCCGACTCGGCGAGACCGAGATCACCCTGCTCGGAACGGCCCACGTCTCCCGTACCAGTACCGAGGAGGTGAGCGCCTACATCGCCTCCGGGGGCTACGACGCGGTCGCCGTGGAGCTGTGCGCGAGCCGCTACCGGACCCTCACCCAGCCCGATAACTGGCGGGACACGGACCTGTTCCGCATCATCCGCGAAGGCCGGGCCGGCACCCTGGCCGCGCACCTAGCTCTGTCCGCCTACCAGCAACGCCTGGCCGATCAGCTCGGAGTCCAGCCGGGTGCAGAGATGCTGGCCGCCATCCACGCCGCGGAAGAGCGCGGGCTCCCCCTTCACCTCATCGACCGGGAAGTCGGGATTACCCTGCGGCGCCTCCTGCGCGGGGTGCCCTGGCTCCAGCGCCTGCTCCTGGTTGGGGGCCTGCTGACCGGGTTCCTATCCCGCGAGCGCGTCGAGGAGGCGGACATCGAGCGCCTCAAGGAGGGCGACCTGCTGGAGAGCACCTTCGGCGAGTTCGCCGAGCAATCCCCCGCCCTCTACAACTACCTGATCACAGAGCGGGACCGCTATATGGCGGCGCGTCTCCGCCAGGAGGCCGAAGCCGGCGGACCTCGCCGGGTCCTGGCCGTGGTGGGTGCGGGCCACCTCGCCGGCATGGCCGAGCGCCTCCAGGAGCCGGCAAGCTCCCCCGAGGCCGAGCTGGGCGAGCTGGACCGGATGCCCCCGCCCCGCCGGTGGACCCGGGCCATCCCCTGGGTGGTGGTGGCGGTGGTAGCCATCGGCTTCGTCATCGGCTTCCAGCGCAGCCCCGAGCTGGGCTTGCGGCTCATGACGGAATGGGTGGTGATCAACGGCGCCCTGAGCGCATTCGGGGCCGCTCTGGCAGGGGCCCACGTGCTGACGGTGGCCGGGGCCTTCCTGGCCGCTCCCCTGACCTCCCTCAATCCCACCGTCGGGGCGGGCATGGTGGTGGCCGCGATCGAGACGGGGCTGCGACGCCCCCGGGTGGAGGACTTCGACTCCCTGCGCCACGACGTTGCACGCCTCCGGGGCTGGTGGCGCAACCGCGTGGCGCGCATCCTGCTCGTCTTCGTCCTATCCACCGTAGGCTCCGCCATCGGTACCTACGTTGCCGGCTTCCGCATCGTCGGCCATCTGGTGGGCTGAACCGCCACTTACGACGAAGGCCCTAACGCCAAGGTGCCATGCCGCCAAAGACGCCAAGGAGACCATATGAGGATTAGGGAACAGACCATCAGGTAGGACCTTGTTATGGTTCCCCAATGGTCCGATCCCAAAGCCAAACCGCCACGCCCCGAATCCCGCTTTGCCTGACGGTATGGGCGCCGTGCGTGGCAAAGGCGAATGCATGAAGACAATTACCGCCCGCTCGGTTTGGTCCTACCTCCGCGAGTACTGGCTCAACCTGCGCCGAATCCGTTTCTGGCTTGTCATCATTGTCGCGACCCTGTACACGCTGGTCGGCTTCCTCGTTCTGCCCTGGGTGGCAACCAACTTTGCGGTCAATTTGGCGGAGGACGATCTCGGCCGCGACCTGCGCATCGAGGCGGTCCACACCAATCCGTTCACCCTCACCGTGGAGGTAGAGGATCTCGCGCTGGACGATGTCGATGGCCAGGAGCTCATCACCTTCGAGCGCCTGTTCGTCGACCTGGCATGGTCCAGCCTGTTCAAGTGGTCGGCCGTCATCCCAACGGCGCGCCTGGAGGGCGCCCGCCTGCACGAGGAACAGTTTGACTCGGGACAGACCCGTCTCACCCGTCTGCTGTCCGAGCTCCAACGCCGGCCGCTGGCGCGCACCGGGCCGGAGGGGGCCATCATCCGGCCCGAACAGAGCGGCCCAACGGTGCCGATCGCGCTCGAGGATATCGAATTCTCGCTTGACGATTTCATCTACGCCGACGACGCCGCCGCGCCGGTTCAGGTCAGCGGCCGATTCGAGCTGGGCGGGGAATTCGCCTTCGATGGTGAAGTCCAGCTACTGCCCGAGCTCGACCTCGCCGGCACGCTCGATGTCGACGGTCTCGCGCTCCCCCTGGTTGAACCTTTCGCCCAGCGCTTCGCCCGCGTCCGGGTCGACAGCGGCAGCCTGAGCGCCGAAGGCGAGCTCAGCAGCGGCCCCGCCGATCCGCTGACCTACGCCGGCAGCGCCCGGATCGATGCACTGGACATTGGCGAGCGCGACGATGACAAGGATGTCGTGGCGTGGCACGCGCTGGCCATCGATGGGATCGATTTCCGCCTCGGAGAGCGTTTGCTCGAGATGTCGACCATCCGGCTTGACCAGCCATCGGCCCGGGTGTTCATCGCCGAGGACCGCAGCACGAATCTGGGGGAACTGCTTATTGAGCAACCCGCCGTGCCGGAAGAGGGGGTCGAATCGTTCGATATCGTGGTCGGCGAGGCCCGCCTCAATGGCGGGGTATTGGCCTTAACGGACCGTTCTCTGCCGCTGCCGTCCGGCACACGCGTGCGGGAGCTCAGTGGCGGAATCTCGGGGTATTCGTCCGGACAGGAGAAGCCGTCGCCGTTTCAGGTCAGCGGTCGATTCGACCTGGGCGGGGAATTCGCCTTCGATGGTGAAGTCCAGCTACTGCCCGAGCTCGACCTCGCCGCCACGCTCGATGTCGACGGTCTCGCGCTCGCGCTGGCGGAACCTTTTGCCCAGCGCTTCGCCCGCGTCCGGGTCGACAGCGGCAGCCTGAGCGCCGAAGGCGAGGTGCACAGCGGTCCTGGCGACCCGCTGACCTACGCCGGCAGCGCCCGGATCGATGCACTGGACATCGGCGAGCGCGACAATGACGAGGATGTCGTGGGCTGGCAGGCGCTGGCCATCGATGAGATCGATTTCCGCCTCGGAGAGCGCGTACTCGAGCTTTCGGTCATCCGGATTGATCAGCCATCCGCCCGGGTGTTCATCGCCGAGGATCGCAGCACGAATCTGGGCGATTTGCTGGTCGAGCAGCCTGCCGCCCCGGAAACGGCGCCGGCAGATGACACCGAGCCGTTCGATATCGTGATTGGCGGCGTCCGCCTAGACGGTGGGGTATTGGCCTTTACGGACCGTTCTTTGCCGCTGCCGTTCGCCACCCGCGTGCACCAGCTCAAAGGTGGTATCTCGCGGCTGTCACCCGGACTGGAGGAGCCAGCGCGGGTTGATCTGGAAGGCCAGGTTGCGGATTACGGCCAGGCCCGGATCAACGGGGAGCTGAATCCGTGGAATCCGCTCAGACGCGCGCGGATCGATCTCGTCTTCGAGAACCTGGATGTCCCGGAGTTGACACCCTATGCGGTCCAGTTCACCGGCCGCCGGATCGCCACGGGCCGTATGGACCTCGATCTCGGCTACGAGCTGGAGGACGGCCGTCTCGACGCCAGCAACCACATGGTCCTGCGCGACTTGGGACTGGGTGAACGCTTCGAACATCCGGCCGCGACGAACCTGCCGCTTAGTCTGCTCATCGCACTGCTCAAGGATAGCGACGGTGTGATCAGGGTCGATATACCGGTCCAGGGTAACGTCAACGATCCCGAGTTCTCCTTCGGTCCAGCGATTCGACAGGCCCTCACGGACATACTGCAAGGCATTATCAGCTCCCCGTTCAGTCTGTTGGCCAGCCTCGTCGGCGGCGACGCCGACCCCGACGAGCTCGCGAAGGTGGCCTTCCCCCCGGGGTCCAGCGAGGTCGCACCAGCGCAACGGGAAGACCTCAATCTCCTGCGCGCCGCTCTCGATAAACGGCCCGCACTCGCGATCGAGCTCCCCGCACCGTACGCACCCGACGTCGACCGTCCAGCTCTCCAGCGGCAGCGGGCCCGGGCCGCCATGGTCGAGCGGCTGGACCAGGCGGGCATCGACGTCGCCAATCCGAGCCTGGAGGCCGCCGAAACCAGCGACACGGTGGAGGCGATGTTTACCGATCGGTATCCGCAACGGGCGCTCGCCGACGTCCGCGAGCGCTTCACCACGGCAGCAGAGGATGAGGCGCCGAAATTCGACGCCACCGCGTACCGCGAATACCTAGCCACTGAAGTGACTACCGCCCAGACCGTCACCGACGAGGACCTCGAAGCGCTGGGGCAGGCCCGCGCCGACGCCGTCCGCAATTTCATCCTGGGTAAGGGCGACCGCCCGGCGATCGAGCCCGATCGCGTAGGGTGGATGGCACCCATTGAAGTCGAGGCCAATGGCGCGGTTGTCCTGGAGATCGCTCTCGCCGCCGACTGAGAAGCAGGGTCAGGGGACTCGGTCGAGCCCGGCCGGGGGGGGTAATCCGGAACAGCAGTGGGACTCTTCTCTGGGGACCCGATTAACGTCTATTGCCTTCTTGGCGCCTTGACGCCTTGGCGTTCCCTTACCGGTTAATCCCCAGCTTCTCGAATCCCTACTTCTACCCCGTCCTTGAACGGCAGGTGCGCCGCCGCCTCCCGCGCATAGGCGCGCACCTCCTCGCCCTCCCGGGCCAGGAAGTCGGCCACGGCCTCGCGCAGGCCCGCGTGGCGGATCCAGTGGGCGCTGGCGGTGAGGGCGGGGGCGAAGCCGCGCTTAACCTTGTGCTCGCCCTGGGCACCGCCCTCGAAGCGCTGCAGGCCCCGGTCGATGCAGTACTCGATGCCCTGGTAGAAGCAGAGCTCGAAGTGGAGGAACTCGTGCTCCTCGCGGGCGCTCCAGTAGCGCCCGAACAGGGCGGTATCGGAGCGCAAATCCAGGGCCGCGGCGACGGGCTCGCCTCCTCGCTCAGCGATCACCAGGACCACCCGGTCGCCTAGGCCCGCGGCCAGTTCCTGGAAGAAGGCCCGGTTCAGATAGGCCGGCGCGCCGCGCATCTCGGTGGTGAGCGCGTAGCCTTCATAAAAGGCCCGCCACTGCTCGGCGGTGACCTCGCCACCGTGGCGGACGGTGATCTCCAGCCCCAGCTCGGCGGCCCGGCGACGCTCCTTGCGGATCTGCTTACGCTTGGCGGAGGAGAGATCGCCCAGGAGCTCCTCGAAGGTCGCGTAGCCGCGGTTCGGCCAGTGGAACTGGACGTCCCGGCGGATCAGGTAGCCGGCCCCGGCCAGCAGCTCGCGATCGCCGGGCTCCGGGAACAGCCACTGGACCGCCCCGCAGTCGAAGCGCTCGGCCAAGACCTCGACGGCTTCCAGGATCCGCGCCCGGACCGCCGCGCCGTCGGCCTCGGGGTGGACCAGCAGGCGGGATCCGGTGACCGGGGAGAAGGGGACCGCGGCGACCAGCTTGGGGTAATAGCGGATGGCGTTGCGCTCGGCGGCGCCGGCCCAGCCCCAGTCGAAGACGAACTCGCCGAGGGAATGGCCCTTGAGGTACAGCGGCGCCGCTCCGACGAGGGTCCCTTCGTCGTCGCGGATCCCCACCGGTACCGGGGTCCATCCCGTTCCGGGACCGACGCAGCCGGTACGCTCCAGACCGGCGAGGAAGGCGTGGCTCAGAAACGGGTCGTCGCCCGCCAGGACGTCCCATTCCCCGGAGGCAAACTCGCCGACGGCCTCGGCGTAGCGGATGTTGAGCATGGTTACGGGCCGGGAGACAGGGGTCTGGGGAGCACCCTTCCCGGGGGCGGGATCAGAGCTCGGCCATCTGGGTCTCGATCCAGGCCCGGACACGCCGGTTCACCTCCGCCGGGGAGCTCCCCTGGGTATCCACGGTCGGACCGATCCGGACCGTGATGGTTCCAGGGTACTTGCGCCAGTCGTCCCGGGGCCAGCAGTGACCGGAGGTCACGGCCACCGGCACCACCGGCACCCCAGCGGCGACCGCCAGGCTGGCCCCGCCCTGGGCGAAGCGCCCCATTTCCCCCGGCGGCATCCGGGTCCCTTCGGGGAAGATCACCACCCAGCGTCCGCTGTCGAGATGGGCCCGGCCGCGCTCCACCACCTGGCGCAGGGCCTGGCGAGCCGAGCCGCGATCGATGCCGATCTCCTCCAGGGCCCGCAGGGACCAGCCGTAGAAGGGGATCCGGAACAGGCCTCGCTTCACCACCCAGGACAGGTGGGCCGGGAAGATGGTGCGGAAGGCGATGGTCTCCCAGGCCGACTCGTGCTTGGACAGGATGACCGCCGGCCGCGGCGGCAGATGCTCGAGGCCCTGAACCCGGTGGTGGACACCACAGGTGATTCGCAGCCAGCCAAGCACCGACCGGCACCAAGCTCGGGCGATGCCTTCGCGTACCGCGAAGGGCAGGGGCCAGGCGGCCAGCAGCGGCAGGGCGAACACCGGCGTGAGCGCCCCCAGCCCGGCCTGGAACAGCAGGGAGCGCGCGGCGACTAGCAACTCATCCTTTCTTCCAGCAGGGCATCCACGAAGGCCGGCAGGTCGTCGAATACGACGGTGCCGGGGGGTACCCCATCGGCCTCGGTGGCTCGGCCCTTGCCGGTTCGGACCAGTACGGGCCTCGCGCCCGCGGCCACCGCCGCCTCCAGGTCCCGGCGGGCGTCGCCGACGAAGGGGATTCCGACCAGTGGGTGGCCGAAGCGCTCCACGGCCTGGTGCAGGAGCCCGGGTCGGGGCTTACGGCAGTCGCAGCCCTCGGCCTCGGTATGGGGACAGTAGAAGACCCCGTCGATGCGTCCTCCCGCCGTATCGGCCTCGGCCCGCATGCGGGCGTGCACCGCCTCCAGGTCTTCAATACCGAGCCGCCCATGGCCGATTCCGGCCTGGTTGGTCAGCACCAGCACCGTCAGACCGCTCTGGGCCAGGCGGGCCAGCGCCTCCCGGGCCCCGGGCTGCCAGACCCACTGCTCGGGGCCTTCCACATAGTCCGGTCGGTCGCGGTTGAGGACCCCGTCCCGGTCGAGCAGGACGCAGGGGGGGAGGCTCATCCGGGCAGGAGGGACAGGTCGGCGACCCGGAGGAAGGCGCTGTGGATCTCGTTGAGCAGGGCCAGCCGATTGCGGCGTACCTGCTCGTCCTCGGCCATGACCAGTACCTCGTCGAAGAACCGGTCCACCGGCTCGCCCAGCTCGGCCAGGGCCAGCAGGGCGTCGGTGTAGTCGCCGGCCTCCACCGCCTGCTGGAAGCGACCCCCCACCTCCTTGAAGGCCTCCGCCAGGGCCCGCTCCTCGGGCTCGGCGAGGGCTTCGGAATCGTGGGCCTCGGGGACGGCATCCTCGGCCTTGCGCAGGATGTTGCCGATGCGCTTGTTGGCGCTGACCAGCGACTCGGCGGCGGGGTGGTTGAGGAAGACCAGCAGGCCCGCAAGCCGCAGGTGGGCGTCGAAGGGGTCGGTGGGGCGCAGGCTCAGGACGGCGCGGATCCGGTTGGGGTCGGAAAGGCCGGTAGTCCCCGAAGGAAGACCTAAGCTTTTGCATTGGGAGGAAACAAAGGCCATCAGATACCCGAATACCCCCATGCTCTCGCCCGAGCTATCCAGAGCTTCCCAATACATAGGCTCCAGCCGCCCATTGAGGAAGTCGAGCACCGCCTCGGTAGTCTCGTTCTCGCCCCGCTCCGGACGGTCGCCGTAGGCCCTGTAGGTTCGGCGGATGAGGGCGGGCAGATCCAGGTGGATGCCCGTTTCTATGGCCATGCGCAACAGGCCGATGGCGCCCCGGCGCAGGGCGAAGGGATCGCGGGAGCCGGTGGGCTCCAGGCCGATGGCGAAGCAGCCGGTGATGGTGTCGAGGCGGTCGGCGATGGCCAGGGCGGTCCCCGTCGCCGATTCCGGCAGCTGGTCGCCGGCGTGGCCGGGGCGGTACTGCTCGGCCAGGGCCGCGGCCACCTGCGGGTCCTCACCGTCCTCCCGGGCGTAGTAGCCGCCCATGATCCCCTGGAGGCTGTCGAACTCGTCCACCATGTCGGTGATCAGGTCGGTCTTGGCCAGCCAGCCGGCGCGCTCCGCCAGGGCCGCCACCGATGGATCCACCGCGTCGGCCACGGCCGGCGCGAGGGTCGCCAGCCGCTCCGCCTTGTCGTAGAGGGTGCCGAGCTTGGCCTGGAACACCACGTGCCGCAGGTCGTCGACGCGATCGGCCAGGGGGCGCTGGCGGTCGGCCTCCCAGAAGAAGCGCGCGTCCTCCAGCCGGGCCCGCAGCACCCGCTCGTGCCCGGCGCGCAGGGCATCGGGGTCGGCGGACTCGATGTTGGCCACGCCCACGAAGGCCGCCAGCAGATGGCCCTCGCCGTCCTCCACGGGGAAGAACTTCTGGTGCTTCTCCATGGAGGTGATCAGGACCTCCGGGGGGAGCTCCAGGTAGCGCTCGTCGAAGCCGCCGGTAAAGGGCACCGGCCATTCCACCAGGCCGGTGACCTCCTCCAGGAGGTCGGTGGTATGGCCGGCCTCCGGGATGCGTCCGCCGAGCTCACTGGCCTGGGTCTGGATCTCGCTGCGGATCTGGGCCTTGCGCTCGGCGGCGTCCACCTCCACGAAGGCCTCCCGCAGCAGGCCGCAGTACTCGCCGTCGTCGGCGGTGTCCATATGGAAGGGGTTGGGGGCGTGGTAGCGGTGGCCGCGGGTGAAGCGGTCGCTGGCGATCCCGCCCACCTCGAACGGCACCACGTCGTCGCCGTACAGGGCCAGGACCCAGTGCACCGGACGGGCGAAGCCCCACTCCAGATCGCCCCAGCGCATGCGCTTGGGCACCGGCATCCGGTGGATCACCGAAGGCAGCACCTCGGCGAGTACCTCTTGGGCCGGCCGGCCGGTCTGGTGCTCGGTGAAGTACAGATACTCGCCCTGGTCCGTCTCGCGGCGCTCCAGGTCCCCCGGATCGACCCCGAAGCGACCAGCGAAACCGGTGGCCGCCTTGGTCGGGTTGCCGGCCTCGTCGAAGGCGGCGGAGACCGGCGGACCGCGGTGCTCCACCTCCCGGTCGGGCTGGCGCTCGGCCACGGCCGGGAAGAACAAGGCCAGACGCCGGGGTGTCCAGTAGCCTCGGGGCTCCCCCTCACCCAGGAGGTGGTTGCCCTCGAGGGCGGAACTCACCCAGTCCTGCAGGTTGGTCACCAGCGGCACCTGCATCCCCGCCGGCAGCTCCTCGACGCCGATCTCCAGCAGCAGGGCCCGAGTGCTCATGCCGAGCCCCCCTTGAGCAGCGGATACCCCTGGCGCTCGCGCTCGCTCAGATAGCCCTCGGCGCAGCCCTTGGCCAGCTCCCGCACCCGGCCGATGTAGCGGGCGCGCTCGGTGACGCTGATGGCGTGGCGGGCGTCGAGCATGTTGAACAGGTGCGAGCACTTGAGGCAGTGGTCGTAGGCCGGCAGGGGCAGGCCCGCCTCCAGCAGGCGGTTGCACTCGGCTTCGTGGGCGGTGAACTGGTGGAACAGCAGCTCGGTGTCGGCGACCTCGAAGTTGTACCGGGAGAATTCCACCTCGTTCTGTTGGGAGACCTCGCCGTAGGAAAGGCCGGCGCTCCAAGTCAGGTCGAATACCGAGTCCACCGCCTGCAGGTACATGGCGATGCGCTCCAGGCCGTAGGTGAGCTCGCCCGTGACCGGGCTACAGTCGAATCCGCCCGCCTGCTGGAAGTAGGTGAACTGGGTGATCTCCATGCCGTTCAGCCATACCTCCCAGCCCAGGCCCCAGGCGCCGAGGGTGGGCGATTCCCAGTCGTCCTCCACGAAGCGGATGTCGTGGACCAGCGGGTCCACGCCCAGGGCCCGCAGCGAGCCCAGGAACTGCTCCTGGATGGCCAGGGGCGAGGGCTTCAGCACCACCTGGAACTGGTAGTAGTACTGCAGCCGGTTGGGGTTGTCGCCGTAGCGCCCGTCAGTGGGTCGGCGGCTGGGCTGGACGTAGGCGGCGTGCCAGGGCTCGGGTCCCAGGCAGCGCAGGAAGGTGGCGGGGTGGAAGGTCCCCGCCCCCATTTCCACGTCGTAGGGCTGCTGGATGACGCAGCCCTGCTCCGACCAGTACCGCTCCAGGGCGAAGATCAGCTGCTGGAAATCCACCGGTCCGTCCTTGCGCGGGGGAAGGGGTGGCTACGAACCGCCCCGGTGGGAGAAGGCTGGAGTCTGCCCCGTCACCGCGCCAACCGTCAACGCGGCCCGCCCTCTAGAAGAGATCCCCGGGATCCACGTCCAGCGACCACCGGACGCCCTCGTCCGGTATCGCCTCCAGCCGGGGGGCCAATCCCGCCAGGGCGCGGTGGAGAGGGGATCGCCGTTCCGCCGTGATCAGGAGCTGGGCGCGGTAGAGCCCTTGCTGGCGCTCCACCGGCGCCGGGGCCGGACCCAGCAAGCGGACCCCGGCGGTGCCCAGGCCTTCGCCCTGCTCCCGGGCCCGGTCCAGGAAGGCGCGGGCCTCGTCGGCCTCGGCGGCTTCCGCTCGCACCAGGGCCAGCGGAGCGTAGGGGGGCAGGCCGGCGGCGCGGCGCTCGCTCAGCTCCTCGGCGGCGAAAGACGGGTAGTCGTGGGCCCGCAGGGGTCCGAACAGGGAATGGTCGGGATGGTGGGTCTGTACCCGGACCCGGCCCGGGCGCTCCGCGCGCCCAGCGCGGCCCGCCACCTGCAGGATTTGCTGGAAGAGGCGCTCCCGGGCCCGGAAGTCGGGGGAGTAGAGGCCGCTGTCGGGATCCAACACCCCCACCAGGGTCACCTCGGGGAAGTGGTGGCCCTTGACCACCATCTGGGTGCCGATGACCACCTGGGCCCGGCCCGCGGCGATCTCCTCCAGCTTGGCCTCCAGCGCGCCCTTGCGCCGGGTGGTGTCGCGGTCCACCCGGACCCGGCGCACCTCGGGCAGATGGCGCTCCAGGGTGCGCTCCACCTGCTCCACGCCCAGCCCGGCCGTCTGCAGGTCGGGGTTGCCGCAGCCGGACTCCGGACACTGGGGGGGAACGGCCCGATTGTGCCCGCACAGATGGCACAGCAGCATCCAGCGCCTCTGGTGGTAGGTCAGGGGGCGATCGCAGTGCGGGCACTGCTGAGTCCAGCCGCAGGCGGGGCACAGCAGGACCGGCGCATAGCCGCGCCGGTTCAGGAAGAGCAGGGCCTGCTCACCCCGCTCCACCGTCTCCCGGAGCTCCTGTAGGAGGGGCGGCGAGAGCCCCCCTTCGGCGGCCTTGCCCCGCAGGTCGATCAGCCCCACCTCGGGGAGCCCGGCCGAGCCGGTGCGTCGGGGCAGGCGCAGGCGCCGGTAGCGCCCCGCCTCGACATTGACCAGGCTCTCCAGGCTGGGGGTGGCCGAGCCCAGTACCACCGGGATCCCCTCCCGACGAGCACGGGCCACCGCCAGGTCCCGGCCCTGATAGCGCAGCCCTTCTTGCTGCTTGAAGCTGGGGTCGTGCTCCTCGTCGACAACGACCAGGCCCGGCCGAGCCAGGGGGGTGAACACCGCCGAGCGCGTACCGATCACCACCTGGGCCTCCCCCCGGCGGGCGGCCTCCCAGCCCGCCAGACGCTCGCCCTCGGCCAGGGCGGAGTGCAGAACGGCCAGTCTCGGCGCCAGCCGCCGCCGGAAGCGGGCCAGGAGCTGAGGCGTGAGGGCGATCTCCGGGACCAGCACCAGGACCTGATCCCCCTGGTCGAGGACCGGCTGGATGGCCTCCAGATAGACCTCCGTCTTGCCCGAGCCGGTCACCCCCTCCACCAGGAAGGGCTGGAAGCCCTCGGCCTCTCGAATGGCGGCCACAGCCGCTTCCTGATCGGGGTTGAGGGGAGGCCCGGCCTCGGGCTCGTGGTCGGAAACGGCGACCCGCGACCCGGCCTGGGAGGCGATCCAACCGCGCTCGGCCAAGCGCTTCAGGGGCCGTTGCAGCTCGGGGGCCACGGTCCGCAGCTCGGCCTCGGACAGGGGATCTCTCGCCAGGGCCTGCAGCAAGGCCCGCTGCCGCGGGGCCCTTGCCAGCTCGGCCGGATCCACCTCCGCCCCTTCCGGGGTCAGGCGCCACAGCCGCGGGGGACTCGGGGGAAGCCCGCCGCGGGCGAGAGTCCCGGGCAGAGCGACGGCGAGAACCTCCCCCACCGGGTGGTGGTAATACTCGGCGGCCCAGAGCAGGAGCTGAAACAGGGGCGTAGGCCACAGGGGCTCCTCCTCCAGGACGGCCTCGGCCCGTCGCAGCCGGGACGAATCCACTTCCGGGGCGGCTCCCGTAGCCAGGATCACGCCGGTGCGCCGCCGGCCCCGGAAGGTCACGCGCACACGCACCCCGGGCTGACCCTCGGGACCTTCGGCCGGAGGCAGATAGTCAAAGACCCGGCGCAGGGGAACCGGCACCGCCACCCGAAGCACCCCCGAGACCGCATCCGCTTCGGATGGGCCCGGATGGTGGTCCGGCCCGGCGTGTCGGCGACCATCGTTCATGATAGGCTAGGAAGCTCCCTCCCGGGGCGGGACAGACAGGTGTGCTCGGCAGGAGGCTCAGTCATGGCGACATTCTCCCAGGCGGATCTGGAACTCTTCACCCTTCCCGGATTCGACGAGCGGATGCAAGCCATCCGGGACCGGATCCATCCCAAGCTGCGCGAGCTCGCCGACGAGCTTGTGGAGCCGCTCTCGCAGAAGGCCGGCGAGCCCTTATACGCCCATGTCGCCAAGCACGCCCGCCGCAGCGTCAATCCGCCGGACGACACCTGGGCCGCCTTCGGTCCCGGCCAGCGCGGCTACAAGAAATACCCCTACCTGGGCGTCGCCGTCAGCCGGTTCGGTATCCACCCCCAGGTGGTCGCCAAGCCGGAGACTTGGGAGACTGACCGGCCAGCCATGGCGGATCGCCTCGACGCCCGCCGCCCTCGGCTACGACTGGCCAGTCTGCAGGATTGGGACTTCCGGGAGGCCCCGGCCGAGCGGGAGGCCGACGACCGGTTTTGGGACTCCTGCCTGCACAAGATGCGGCTCAAGACGGGCGGCCTCGACCTCGCCCGGACCCTACCACCGGGGCAGACGGATCCCCGCAACCTGCTCGAAGAGCTGGACGACTTCGTCACGGTTTACCGCATCCTGCGCGGCCTGGAATAGGCCGGATACGCCCCTCCCCAGCGTC
Source organism: Gammaproteobacteria bacterium (assembly GCA_018609925.1). Classification (GTDB taxonomy): domain Bacteria; phylum Pseudomonadota; class Gammaproteobacteria; order Thiohalorhabdales; family Thiohalorhabdaceae; genus Thiohalorhabdus. The sequence goes on along the minus strand of JAHEOG010000117.1, from coordinate 1,031 downwards.
CGGCCCTTCCACCTGCCTGGGAGCCGACCCATCCAGAAGGGAAGACCTTGACCCTCGCCACCGAGAGCCCGACCGACCTGGAGCGCAGGGTTGAGCACCGTGAGGAGCTGGTGCGCTACCTGGAGGCCGGCAGCCGGCCCGCCGCCGACTGGCGCATCGGAACCGAGCACGAGAAATTCGGGTTCTGCCGGGACACGCTGAAGCCTTTGCCCTTCGAGGGCGAGCGCGGGATTGAGAGCGTCCTCAAGGGCATGGCCCGGTTCGGGTGGACCCCCGTGGAGGAGGAGGGCCGGACCATCGCCCTCAAGATGGACAAGGGCTCGGTAACCCTGGAGCCCGGAGGCCAGGTGGAGCTCTCGGGCGAGCCCCTCGATTCCCTTCACCGTACCTGCCGGGAGGTCAACGAGCACCTGGCCGAGGTCAAGGAAGTCGCCGACCCCCTTGGGATCGCGTTCCTGGGGCTGGGTTTCCACCCCAAGGCGGCCCTGTCCGAGATCCCACGCATGCCCAAGGAGCGCTACCGCATCATGACGCGGTACCTCCCCACCCGGGGCCGTCACGCCCTGGAGATGATGTATCGCACCGCCACGGTCCAGGCCAACCTGGACTTCGGCTCCGAAACGGACATGGTCAAGAAATTCCGGGTGGGCCTGGCCCTGCAGCCCATCGCCACCGCCCTGTTCGCCAACTCGCCGTTCACCGAGGGCCGACCCAACGGCTACCGCAGCTACCGCTCCTATGTCTGGATGCACACCGATCCCGACCGCTGCGGTGACCTGCCCTTCGTCTTCGAGTCGGGGATGGGCTTCGAACGGTACGTGGACTACGCCCTGGATGTCCCCATGCTTCTGGTGATCCGGGACGGACAGGCCGTGGACGCCGCGGGCCAGTCCTTCCGCGAGTTCCTGAAGGGTGAGCTGGCGGCCTTGCCCGGGGAGCAGCCCACCATGAGCGACTGGGAGGTGCACCTGACCACCCTGTTCCCGGAGGTCCGCCTCAAGCACTTCCTGGAGATGCGCGGCGCCGATGGG
>JAHEOG010000116.1 GCA_018609925.1 Gammaproteobacteria bacterium | reverse complement strand
GCCCATGGCACGCTTCCACCTGACCCGGGAGGGCGGCCACAGCCACAGGCGGATTGTTCACGCCACCGATGCCACGGGCCAAGCGGTGGAGAACACGCTCATAGAGGCCGCCCACAACCGATCCAATATCCGATTCCTTGACCACCAGGTGGCCATCCAGCTCATCACCCGCGCCAAGCTCGAGGGGCCAACCGGGCAGGAGGACCGGTGCTGGGGTGTCTACGCCCTGGATGTCAGCACCGATGAGGTCACCGCCTTCGGCGCTCGGTTCACCGTGCTCGCCACCGGCGGGGCCGGCAAGGTCTACCTCTACACCTCCAACCCCGACACGGCCACGGGGGATGGCATGGCCATGGCCTACCGGGCGGGCTGCCGCGTGGCCAACATGGAATTCATCCAGTTCCATCCCACCTGCCTCTACCATCCCCGGGCCAAATCCTTCCTGGTCTCCGAGGCCGTGCGCGGGGAAGGAGGCGTCTTGCGCCTGGAGAGCGGCGATCGCTTCATGCCCCGTCACGACGACCGGGCCGAGCTCGCCCCTCGCGACATCGTGGCCCGGGCCATCGACTACGAGATGAAGCGCACCGGAGCCGATTGCGTGTACCTCGACGCCACCGCTATGACCTCCGAGTTCATCGTGAGCCACTTCCCCACCATCCGGGCGCATCTGAGGGAATTCGGCATCGACATGGCGACAGAGCCCATCCCCGTGGTTCCGGCGGCCCATTACACCTGCGGCGGGGTGACCACCGACCTGCGCGGGAGGACCGATCTAGACGGCCTTTACGCCCTGGGGGAGATTGCCCACACCGGGCTCCACGGGGCCAACCGACTGGCGAGCAACTCCCTGTTGGAGGGACTGGTCCTAGCCGAATCGGTTGCGGAGGATCTGGGCCCCCGACTACAGGGCGAGGAGGGCGCGGCCATTCCCGCCCTTCCCCTTTGGGACGCCAGCCGGGTCACCGAGCCCGACGAGCGGATCGTGGTCGCCCACAACTGGGCGGAGCTACGGCAGTTCATGTGGGATTACGTCGGGATCGTGCGGACGGACAAGCGCCTGGCCCGCGCAAAGCGCCGGGTGGACATGCTCACCGGGGAGATCGAGGAGTACTACTCCCGCTTCACGGTAAGCCAGGACCTCATCGAGCTCCGCCACCTGGCTCTGGTCGCCGATCTCATCCTTCGCTCCGCCCAGGCCCGGAAGGAGAGCCGGGGGCTCCATTTCAATCTGGACTATCCCCGCATAGACAACAGCCACGCACCCGAGGATACGGTCCTGCAGCGGACTTCGGCGGGCGAGGATCGGGTCCAAGGGGTGCCGATACCCGGGGTGGCGGCGGGGTAAGACCTGTCCGACCTGGTCGACCGCAGTCGCACGGTCCCCCTTGGCCGAGGCGCCCCCACTGGAAACCCCTCTGGACTCTGGCAGGATCGAGGATAGGAGCCCATGCAAACCGAATGGCGAGCGTTTTTGGAAGGCCAGGGGGCCCGTTTAACCGCGAGTGAGGTGGCCGATTTCGGCTCGCCGGAGGAGGAGCTGGGGGCGGTTACCGCCGGGGAAACGGTGCTGGCCGATCTGTCCCACCGCACCCTGTTCAGCCTGGAAGGGAGAGAGGTGCTGTCCTTCCTCCAGGGCCAGGTGACCAATGATGTGCAGCCCGCGGCCGAGGGCGCGCCCGTGCTGGCGGCCCATCTGACGCCCAAAGGGCGGGTCATCGCCGAGCTGCTGCTGTTCCCCCTGGATTCGGGCTTTGCCCTGGAGACCTCCGGCGATTTGGTCGAAAGGCTGGAACAGCGCCTGCGGATGTTCATCCTGAGCGCCGATGTCACGCTGACCGAAGCCTCCGGCGACTGGGTCCGACTGGGGCTGGCCGGGCCCGAGGCGGCCTCCGCCGCAGCCGCCGCAGTCGAGGCGCCCATCCCATCCGGGGAAACGGTGGCGCGGGGAGAGCGCGGCACCATCGTGCCCCTGCCCGGCCCGGAACCCGCCTTCCTGGTCCTGGTTCGCTCGAATGCGGGGCCAGCGGCCTGGCGGGCCGCCGGCAACCGGGCCCGACCCGTCGGCCGCCCCGGCTGGGACCTTGCGCGGGTTCGCGCCGGAGTGCCGGAGGTAGCCGCAGCGGTAACGGAGGCCTTCATCCCTCAGGAGCTCAATCTGGAGCCCCTGGGCGGCATCAGCTATACCAAGGGGTGCTACACCGGCCAGGAGGTGGTAGCCCGGACCAAGCACCTGGGCCGACTCAAGCGCCGCCTATACCGAGCAAGCTCCCCCGCCCCCATGGAGGCGGGACAGACCATTCGGCCCCAGGAGGGCGGGGAGAGCCGGGGCCGGGTGATCCGGGCGGCTCCGGCTGCCGACGGGGGCAGCCAGGCCCTCGCCATCCTCCGCATCGACGCCGTGGAGGCCGGGGAGACCTTGGTCCCCGAGGGCTCCGCGCAAGCCCTGGAGGTGCTGGAGCTCCCCTACGAGCTACCGGAAGCCACCCATTGAGCCCCTCCGATTGGGGCTACTTCATCTGGTATCGGCTGCCTCCGGGTGACGCCCCGGAGCCCCCTTGGCCCGATTTACTGGCGGCCGTGGCGCGGCGCACCGGGATCCAGGGGCGCCTCTTCGGACCCGCCCCGGATGGCCGGACGTGGATGGAGGTCTACGAGCCGGTGGCCGCGGCGGACAGGGAAGGGTTCGAGCAGGCCCTCGGCGAAGCCCTTGCCGAAACTCGGCTGGAGGAGTGGCTGCCCGAGGGGGAAGAGCGCCATATGGAGGCCTTCCCCCGGGCCCGGGTCAAGGGGTAGCGGCGCCCTCCTTCGGCGCCGGGCCGGAGGCATTGTCGGGGCGCACCATGCGGATGAAGACCTCGTCGCCGCGGACCATTCCGAGATCCTTGCGAGCCCGCTCGACGATGGCCTCGCCCCCTTGGCGAAGGTCGCGCACTTCGGCCTCCAACCGCTGATTGCGCTCGGAGAAGCGCTCGGCCGTATCCTGCAGCTGGTCGAGCTCGGCCTGGCGCTGCCATACCCCGGGCAGGCCTCGCTCCCCGAACCAGAGGCTGGCCTGCAGGAGCCCCAGGGTGATGATCAGGCCCCCAAGGGCAAAGCGCATGGCCTCTCCTTCCTTGCCCGGGCCGATCGGACGGCTTTGGGCCCGGCTAGCGGACCCGCCTACTGGAGGCGGCGGGACAGGGCGGTGGTGCCGAGGAAGCGAGCCTCGCTACCCAGCTCCTCCTCGATGCGAAGCAGGCGGTTGTACTTGGCTACCCGCTCGCTCCGGCTGACCGAACCGGTCTTGATTTGCCCTGCCCCTACCGCCACCGCAAGATCGGCGATGGTATTGTCCTCGGTCTCCCCGCTGCGATGGGAGACCACCGGGGCATAGCCCGCCTTTTTGGCCAGCTCGACGGTGTCCAGGGTCTCGGACAGAGTCCCTACCTGGTTGGGCTTGATAAGGATGGAATTGGCCACCCCCTCCCGGATACCCCGGCCCAGGAGATCGGTCCGGGTGACGAAGAGGTCGTCGCCCACGATCTGGAGGCTCTCCCCCAGCCGCTCCGTAAGGCCGCGCCAGCCCTCCCAGTCGTTCTCCCCCAGGGCATCCTCCACCGAGACCAAAGGGAAGTCCCGGGCGAGCTCGGCCACCAGCTCCTCCAGCTCCCGTCCGCTCAAGGAGCGATCCTCTCCCCGCAGGCGGTAGGCCCCGCCTTCGAGGAGCTCGCTGGCCGCCAGGTCCACGCCGAGCAGGACATCCTTCCCCGGTTGATATCCCGCCTCCTCGATGGCCTGTACCAGGGTCTCAAAGGCAGCCCGGTTGGAAGCCAGGCGCGGGGCGAAGCCGCCCTCGTCCCCCACCCCCAGGGTATGCCCGGCCCCCGCCAGGACCCGGCCCAGGGCATGGAAGACCTCCGCTCCACACCGCAGGGCCTCGGAGAACCGCTCAAAGCCGACAGGAAGGAGCATGCATTCCTGGAAGTCCAGCCCACCCATGGCGTGGGCACCGCCGTTGATGAGGTTCATCTGGGGCACCGGCAGGATGTTGGCCCCGGCTCCACCCAGGTAGCGGTACAGCGGGAGCCCCACCTCGGACGCGGCGGCGTGGGCGGTCGCCAGGGACACCGCGAGAAGGGCATTGGCGCCCAGACGTCCCTTGTTGGCGGTGCCATCGGTGTCGATCAGGACACGATCGTTGGCCCGCTGATCCCGGGCCTCCAGTCCCAGGACGGCTTCCAGGAGCTCGGTCTCGACGTTGCGCACCGCCTGGGTGACCCCTTTGCCCCCGAAGCGAGGGCCCCCATCGCGCAGCTCCACGGCCTCCTGCTCGCCGGTGGAGGCCCCGCTGGGCACACCCGCACGGCCCACCGCCCCGCTTTCCAGCCAGATCTCCGCCTCCACGGTGGGATTCCCCCGGGAGTCCAGGATCTGTCGTCCCCGAACATCAACGATGGCACTCACGCGCTGTTACTCCAATTGGTTGGAACGCCGGACACCCGCAAAAGGCAGCAAAGCCTAAACCTGAAAACCGCAGAAACCGCGAAAGGAAAATCGTTCATTTTAATAGGCAAAGGAAAAGGACAGCAAGATGGGCTTGGGCCAGGTCCTTTGACTCAAAACATCTAAGGACGCGGCCCCCTGTGTGGTCTTAGCGCCCTTGGGGTGGCCCGCCTTGGTGTTGTCACGGACTCGGTGCTGTCCCAGCGGCTTTGTGGATGGCAAGCAGCCGGGTCAGCAGGGCCTCCATCCGGTCCAGGGGCCACATGTTGGGCCCGTCGCTCAGCGCCCGGTCGGGGTCCTCGTGGGTCTCCATGAAGAAGCCATCCACCCCCGCCCCCGCCGCGGCGGCGGAAAGGATGGGCACGAACTGGCGCTGCCCACCGGAGGCCCCGCCCTGGCCGCCGGGAAGCTGGACCGAGTGGGTGGCGTCGAACACCACCGGACAGCCCGTTTCCCGCAGGATGGGAAGGGAGCGCATGTCCGAGACCAGGTTGTTGTAACCGAAGCTTGCCCCCCGCTCGCAGACCAGTAGCTCTTCGTTACCCGTCTCGCGGGCCTTGTCCACCACGTTGGCCATATCCCAGGGGGCCAAAAACTGCCCCTTCTTCAGATTCACGGGACGGCCCGTTTCGGCCACGGCCTGGATCAGATCGGTCTGTCGGCAAAGGAAGGCGGGTGTCTGCAGGACATCCACCGCCTCGGCCACGGGGCCCGCTTGCTCCGGGGTGTGGACATCGGTCAGCACGGGCACCCCCACCTCGTCCCGGACCGCGGAGAGGATGGCCAGGCCCTCCTCCATCCCCGGCCCCCGGAAGGAGCCAGTGGAGCTGCGGTTGGCCTTGTCGAAGCTGGACTTGTAGATCAGGGGAATGCCAATCCGGTCGCAGATCTCGCGGAGCCGCAAGGCGGTACGCAGGGCATGGGCCCGATCCTCGATGGCGCAGGGGCCCGCGATCAGGAAGAAGGGGCTCTCGCCGCCGATGGGGTATCCGCACAGGGACTTCATGCCGAAGCCTCCAAGGCTTCCCGATGGGCCAGTGCGGCCTGAATGAAGCTGGTGAACAGGGGGTGACCCTCCATGGGGCGGGAGGTGAACTCGGGATGGAATTGGCAGCCAACGAACCAGGGGTGGCCGGGCACCTCCACCACTTCCTTGAGGCGCCCGTCCGCCGTGCTCCCGGTGAACCTCAGGCCCGCCTCGCGCAGGACCTCCACGTACTGGTTGTTGAGCTCGTAGCGGTGCCGGTGGCGCTCGACCACCTCCTCCCGGCCGTAGGCGGCGCGCACCGTGGAAACCTCCTCAAGCAGGCAGGGGTACTCCCCAAGGCGCATGGTCCCCCCCAGGTCGCCTTCCGCCTCGCGGGTCACGATGCGCCCGGCGTCGTCCACCCATTCGGTGAGCAGGGCGATCACGGGATGCCGGACCGCGCCGTCGAACTCGGTCGAGCCAGCCCCTTCCATACCGGCCACGTTGCGGGCGAACTCCACCACCGCGAGCTGCATCCCCAGACAGATGCCCAGATAGGGGATGCCCTGTGTCCGGGCGTGGGCGATGGCGGCGATCTTGCCTTCGCTGCCACGCTCCCCGAAGCCGCCCGGGACCAGGACGGCGTGGACCCCCTGCAGATGGGCGTCCGGGCCCTCGGCCTCCAGGGCCTCGGCATCCACGTAGCGGACCGACACCCGTGCCCGGTGCTGGATCCCGGCGTGGGTAAGGGCCTCGTTAAGGGACTTGTAGGACTCGGTCAGGTCAACGTACTTCCCCACCATGGCGATCTCCACCCGCTGCTCCGGGTGGTCGATGGCATCAACAATGGCCCGCCACGGCCGAAGGTCCGGGGCCGGAGCCATCCCGGCTCCAAGCTCTTCCAGCACGATGCTGTCGAGCTCCTGCTGGTGAAAGACCAGCGGGACCTTGTAGATCGTGTCCACGTCGAGGGCCGTAACCACTGCCCGCTCCGGGACATTGCAGAACAGCCCCATCTTCCGCCGCTGGTCCTCCGGGATCTCCCGGTCCGCCCGGCAGAGCAGGACATCCGGCTGGATGCCGATCTCCCGGAGCTCCTTGACCGAATGCTGGGTGGGCTTGGTCTTCATCTCCCCGGCGGAGGGGATGAAGGGAACCAGCGTCAGGTGGATGTAGCAGCACCGACTCGATCCGAGCTCCACCCCGAGCTGGCGGATGGCCTCCATGAACGGCAGCGATTCGATATCGCCCACCGTGCCCCCGATCTCCACCAGGGCCACGTCGGCCCCGTCGCCGATGGAGAGGATGCAGGACTTGATCTCGTCGGTCACATGGGGGATGACCTGGACTGTCCCTCCGAGGTAATCCCCGCGGCGCTCCTTCTTGATCACCGACTCGTAGATCTGGCCCGTCGTGAAATTGTTGATCGCCGACATGCGGGCGTGGGAGAAGCGCTCGTAGTGACCGAGGTCTAGGTCGGTCTCAGCGCCGTCGGCGGTAACGAAGACCTCCCCGTGCTGGAAGGGGCTCATGGTCCCGGGGTCCACGTTGATGTAGGGATCGAGCTTCTGGAAGGTTACCTTCAGCCCCCGAGCCTCCAGCAGGGCCCCGAGGGAGGCCGCCGCGATGCCCTTGCCCAGGGACGAGACCACGCCCCCGGTGATGAAGATGTAGCGGGTAGCACCGGTGTTGGCGCCCCGCTCGCTGCCCTCGCTCATTCCGGCTCCCCTCGTTTCCCGCGGGATCCGGCACCGGCCGGCGCCTCTCCCGGGCCCTCCGGCTCCGGATGGGCCGCCCGGCGGGACCCCCCAGCCCGGCCCCCCGGCGGATTCCAGGCCATGCCCTCGTCCCCCTGGGTCGCCTCCGACCCCAGCAACAGCACCTCGCCCCGGCGGCGGACGGCGCCCCCGGGCCAAGCCACGGTGCCGGAAGGCTCCTGCCGGCCCGCCAGGCGCCGAGCCCGCTCCAGGTCGTCCCGACTGGGCGGGGCCTGCCCCGAACGGCGCAGGGCCTCCCGCAGGACCATCCGACCCTCCCCGGGAGCCAGCTCCGCCAGGCCGGCCGCAGTCAGACCCGGCGGGTCTCCGGGGTGCCACAGGTCCGCAAGGCGCCCCGTCACGGCCGCGGCAACCACCTCCCGGGCGTCCTGGAGATGGCCGGCGGAGCGCGCCACCGCCTCAGGAACCCCATCGCCCATGGCCTCGGCCAGGCACGGCAGAACCTGGTAGCGGGCGCGCACGCGAGCCCGAGCCGGGTCCCGATTGGAAGGATCGGAGACCGCAGTCAGCCCCCAGCGCGCAACCACCTGGGCCAAGGTCGCCCGCCGGGTCCCCAGCAGGGGCCGGGCCAGGGTCCCGGCGCCGAAGGGACGAACGGCGGGGATCCCGGACAGACCGTCCAGGCCCGCCCCCCGGGCCAGGAACAGCAGCACGGTCTCCGCCTGATCGTCTGCTTGATGGGCGGTAAGGAGCCAGTCCCCGGGACCCTGGACCTGCTCCAGGAGCTCGTAGCGGGCCTTGCGCGCGGCCGCTTCCTCGCTCTCCCCAACCACCGAGCCGGCTCGCCAATACAGGACCTGAAGGGACACGCGAAGCCGGTCGCACGTATCCCGGCAGGCCGCCACCCATTCCTCCGCCTCCGATTGTAGCCCATGGTGGATATGGGCGGCCTCTACCGTGTAGCCGCGGATCGGGGCCAGTGCAGCCAGGCTCGCCAACAGGGCCGTGGAATCCGTCCCGCCGCTGAAGGCCACCCGCAGCCGCGCTCCGCGGGGGACCTGGAGGTCCCGTCGCAAATGCTCGTCCAGTCGAGCCAGGAATCGATCCCGCAAGGGATGCCGCGGCAATGCCATAGGCCCCGCCCGCCCCGGGGCGGCTACCCGCCCTCGTCGTAGGATCCGGCGGCCACCAAGCGCCGGTAGCGCTCCTCCAGGAGCTGATCGATGGGAGTCCGGGTCAGCCGATCGAGGTGCCCCACGAGGACCTCCCGAAAGCGATCCGCCATTTCCTCCGGATCGCGATGGGCCCCGCCCAGGGGCTCGTCCACCACCTCGTCGATGAGCCCGAGCTTGCGGATCCGCTCGGCGGTGATGCCCATCGCCTCGGCCGACTCCTCGGCCCGCGAGCTGTCCTTCCAAAGGATGGAGGCGCACCCTTCCGGGCTGATCACCGAATAGGTGCTGTATTGCAGCATCAGGACGTGATCGCCCACTCCGATGCCTAGGGCTCCGCCGCTGCCGCCTTCGCCGATCACCGAGACCACGATCGGGGTCCGCAGCCGCGCCATCTCCCGCAGATTGCGGGCAATGGCCTCACTCTGGCCCCGCTTTTCGGCCCCCACCCCGGGATAGGCACCGGGGGTATCGACGAAGGTCAGAACCGGTAGACGGAATTTCTCGGCCAGCCGCATCAGCCGCAAGGCCTTACGGTAGCCCTCGGGCCGGGGCATGCCGAAGTTGCGGTGGAGCTTCTCCTTGGTGTCGCGGCCCTTCTGGTGACCGATGACCATTACTGGACGGTCATCCAACCGGGCGATTCCCCCCACAAGGGCGGGATCGTCGCCGAACCCGCGATCCCCGTGGAGCTCCCGGAACCCGGTAAAGGCCTTGGCGATGTAATCGAGGGTAAAGGGGCGGCGCGGGTGGCGGGCAACCTGAGAGACCTGCCACGGCGTCAGATGGCCGTAGATCTTCTCGGTTTGGCGCCGGTTCTTGCGCTCGAGCCGCTCGATCTCCTCACCGATGTTGAGATCCGGCTCGTCGGTGACGTAGCGCAGCTCCTCGATCTTCGCTTCCAGCTCGGATATGGGCTGTTCGAAGTCGAGAAAGCGATTGTTCATAATCGGCCGCCCCCGCTGTTCGGCCCCGGGCCGACCCCCCAACCCGCGGGTTGTCCTTGTCGACCCTGCAAAGCGAGCCATTCTACCGGTTTTTCGGGCCCCGGAGCCAGGGCGCCCCGGACCGGAAGACTAGGCCCGGTACCGAAGATGCACGGCCCCCTGACCGAGCAGGCCCCTTAGGGCGGCGATCAGGTCCGGCTCAGGACGGACCGGCTGGGGCATGTGCATCCGGGCCCGGGCCCGTCCCGGTATGCGGTAGTCGATCCAGACCGGACATTGGCCCGGGTAGTCCTGGAGCAGCTCCCCTAGCCGTTGCGTCGCGTCCCCTTCCAGCTGCGGCGCCGCCACGGCCAGCTCCAGGCCGCGGGCGTTCTCCACCCGGGCCTCCTCCAGGGTCAGCACCCGGTCTGCGGTCACCTTGTAGCCACCGGTCTGCTCATCGGGGGCCGCCGAGCCGGCCACCACAGCGAGGGGCTCGTCCCCGCGCAGCCAGCCCCGGACCCCTTGATAGGTCTCGGCGAACAGGACCACCTCGACACGCCCGGACGGGTCCTCGAGGCCGGCGAAGGCCATGCGCTCGCCCCGGCGATTGTTGATCTCGCGCAGACCGGCCACCAGCCCGGCAATCACGACCCGGTCGCCCTCCGCGGGCTGGAGATCGCGGATGCGGCCATGGGTCAGCTCCCCCAGCTCCTCCATCCGATCCTCGAGCGGATGCCCCGACAGATAGAACCCCAGGGTCTCCTTCTCCCCACGAAGGCGCTCCTCGCTGGCCAGCTCCGCCACGTCGGGAAGCTCCGCCGCGGGCCCCGCGCCCGCTTCGCCGAACAGCGCTCCCTGGCCCACCGCCGCCTCCTGCTGGAGCCGCATGCCCTCCTCCAGGGCCGTGTCCAGGCCCTCCAGAAGCGCCGCTCGGGAGGGCCCCAGCCGGTCCATGGCCCCGGCCCGGATCAGGGCCTCCACCACCCGCTTGTTGACCTTGCGCAGGTCGACGCGCCGCGCCAGGTCGAACAGATCATCGAAGGCGCCGCCCCGCGCCCGCTCATCCAGAAGGGCCTCGAGGGCCGCCTCCCCTGCCCCCTTGATGGCCCCCAGCCCGTACCGGACATGCCCGGGCTGGCTGTCGCTGTCCTCGGCGGCCTCCACGGTAAACTCCAGGTCGCTGTGATTGATATCCGGGGGCAGGACAGTGAGCCCCATCTGCCGGCAGTCCCCGAGCAGGTTCACCACCTTGTCGGTGTTGTTCATGTCCGAGGACAGAACCGCCGCCATCAGCTCGGCCGGATAGTGGGCCTTCAGGTAGGCCGTGCGGTAGGAGATGAGGGCGTAGGCCGCAGAGTGGGACTTGTTGAACCCGTAGCCCGCGAACTTCTCCATGAGATCGAAGATGTCACGGGCCTTGTTTTCGGGGATGCCGTTGTCCCGTGCCCCGGCCAGGAAGATCTCCCGCTGCTTGGCCATCTCCGCTGGCTTCTTCTTGCCCATGGCCCGGCGCAGCAGGTCCGCGGCGCCCAGGCTGTAGCTGGCGAGGACCTGGGCGATCTGCATCACCTGCTCCTGGTACAGGATGACACCGTAGGTCTCCTCCAGGATGGGAGCGAGCTGAGGCAGGGGGTAGTCCCAATCCGTTTGCCGGCCGTGGCGGCGCTGGATGTAGTCCTCCACCATGCCCGACTCCAGCGGCCCGGGCCGGTAGAGGGCCACCAGCGCGATCAGGTCCTCGAACCGGACGGGCTGGAGGCGCTGGATGAGATCCTTCATCCCCGAGGACTCGAGCTGGAAGACCGCGGTGGTCTCGCATCGACGCACCAGGGCGTAGGCGGCCTCGTCGTCCATGGGGATGTCCTCGATGGTCAACGGCGCCTCACCTGCGGCCTCCCGACGGCGGTTCACCCGCGCCACCGCCTTGTCGATCACCGTCAGGGTGCGCAGCCCCAGGAAGTCGAACTTCACCAGCCCAGCCGTCTCCACGTCGTCCTTGTCGAACTGGGTGGTGACCGTCTCGCCGTCGGCTTCCTTGAACAGCGGTACCAGCTCGGTGAGGGGCTCCGGCGAGATGACCACGCCCCCGGCATGGGTGCCGGCATTACGGGCCAGTCCCTCCAGTCGGCGGGCCAGATCGATCAGTGTCCGGACGTCCTCCTCGTTGTCGTACCGGGCCCGCAGGTCCTCCTCCTGCTCCAGGGCCTGATCCAGGGTGATGCCCAGGTCATTGGGAACCAGCTTGGCGATCTGATCCACGTAGCCGTAAGGGTGCCCGAGGACCCGCCCCACGTCCCGGACCACCGCCTTGGCCTTCATGGCGCCGAAGGTGATGATCTGGGCGACCTGCTCGGCGCCGTATTTTGCGGCGACGTAGTCGATCACTCGGTCCCGCTTCTCCATGCAGAAGTCCACGTCGAAATCGGGCATGGAGACGCGCTCCGGGTTAAGGAAGCGCTCGAAGAGGAGGCCGTAGCGGATGGGATCGACGTCGGTGATGCCCAGGGCGAAGGCCACCAAGGACCCGGCCCCGGAGCCCCGTCCCGGTCCCACCGGGACGTCGTTCTCGCGGGCCCACCGGATGAAATCGGCCACGATCAGGAAGTAGGCCGGGAAGCCCATCTGCTGGATGATGCCGATCTCGTGCTCCAGGCGCTCGCGGTAGCGCTCGCGAAGGCTGGGCTCCTCTTCCTGGCGATCCCGGGCGAGCACCTGAGGGAAGCGCTCCTCCAGCCCTGCGCGGGCGGCTTCGGGGAAAAAGGCCTCGATGGAACGCCCCTCGGGGGGCTGGTAGGCGGGCAGATGCGGCACCCCGAACTCAAGCTCCACGTTGCAGCGGGCGGCGAGGTGGCCGGCATTGGCGACGGCCTCGGGGGCGTCGGCGAACAGCTCCGCCATTTCCTCCCCGGAGCGCAGGCAGTGCTGCTCGGTATGCCGACGCTTGGACCCTCCCCCCTCCAAGGTGGTCCCCTCGGCGATGGCGACGCGGACCTCGTGGGCTTCGGCGTGGTCGGGCTCGGCGAAGTGGACGTTGTTGGTGGCCACCACGGGGATCCCCAGCCGCCGCGCCAGCTCCAGACTGCCCCGGTTGACCTCCTCCTGGCCGGGGCGCCCGGTGCGCTGGAGCTCCAGGTAGAACCCGGCGGGGAAGACATCACAATACCAGCGGGCATAGCGCTCGGCGGCCTCCATTCGCCCCCGCCGAAGCCAATGGCCCACTTCGCCCTCCTGGCACGCGGATAGCGCGATCAACCCCTCCCCGTGCTGCCTCAGCCATTCCCGGCTCAGCCGGGGCTGGCCCCGAACCTGACCTTCCAGATAGCCCCGCGAGGAGAGCTGGACCAGGTTGCGGTAGCCCACCCGGTCCCGGGCCAACAGCACCAGATGGCACAGGGGGGCATCGCCCTCCGGCTCCAGCCACACCTCGGAGCCGATGATGGGCTTGATGCCGGCCTCCAGGGCCTCGCGATAGAAGCGCACCAGGGCGAACAGGTTGCCGTGATCGGTCAGCGCGACGGCGGGCATGCCCAGATGTCGCGCCCGCTCCACGAGCTCGGGGACGCGGAGGGTGCCGTCGATGAGGGAGTATTCGGAATGGACGTGCAGGTGGACGAAAGCGGGTTCGGCGCTCATTCGGTGGACTCCCAGGGCCCAGGGAAGGGACTTCGTTTCACCGTAGCAAAACTCCGACGATGGATGGGGCAGGGCCCCAGACAGGCCAGGGCGTCACGATGCTCCGCGGTGCCGTAGCCCTTGTGGCGGGCGAAGCCGTACCCCGGAAAGCGACGATCGAGTTCCGCCATCCAGTGGTCCCGAGTGACCTTGGCCAGGATCGAGCCGGCGGCGATGGCCGCCTCGATCCGGTCGCCGCCGATCACGCATTCGGCCCCGGCCAGTCCCTCGGGACGCAGGTTGCCGTCGATCCGGATCCGGTCCGGAAGCGTCGCCAGGGCTGCCACCGCCCGCTCCATGGCTCGGCAAGTGGCCTCGGCGATGTTCACCGCGTCCACCTCATCCGGATCGGCCCAGCCCAGGCCCGCGGCCCGGACCCCGGCCAGGACCTCACCGTACAGGGCCTCTCGCCGCCGAGCCGAGAGCCGCTTGGAGTCGTTGAGCCTCGCAATGGGATTGGGCTCAGCCAGGATCACCGCCCCCGCCACCACCGGTCCGGCCAGGGGCCCCCTTCCCGCCTCGTCCACTCCCACCACCCCCCCTGGGGCAACGGGGAAGCCGGGCCGGGGCACCAGGCGTTTCTGGTTGTCCGCTCCCGCCCCGGTCATTCCCGGTCGGCCACCAGGGACAGGGTGATCTTGGCGGCACGCTGGGACGGTTGGCTGCCCAGGCTTGCTCGTACCTCCGCCAGGTCCGAACGGGCCCGCTCCCGGGCCTGGCTATCGACGAGATAGTGCTCGAGGGCGGCAGCGACGGACTCCGCCCGCGCCTCGTCCTGGATCAGCTCCGGGGCCACCTCGCGCCCGGCAATGAGATTGACCATGCCGATGTACGGGACCCGGACCAAGCGCCGAGCCAGCCAGAAGGTCACCGGGGAGAGCTTGTACAAGACCACCAATGGGGTCCCCACCACCGCTGCCTCCACCGTGGCCGTCCCGGAGGTGACGGCCGCGCAATCCGCGGCGGCCACGGCGGCGATGCTATCGCCGGTGCGTACCAAGCGGGCAGGCTCCTGGCCCACGGGAAGGGCCTCCAGGACCTCCCGCACGGCGGGGCCTGCCACGGGGATCACGAAGTGCACTCCAGGGAGGCGATCTTCCAGGATGCGGGCGGCCTCCAGCAGGAGGGGGGCCAGGCGCAAGGCCTCCGACCGCCGGCTGCCCGGTAGCAGGGCGACGGTGGACCCCTCGGCGGGCAGACCCAGCTCGCGCCGGGCCTGATCCCGATCGGGGACCTCGGCCAGGCGCTCGACGATGGGATTACCCACATAGGTGGCCGGGACTCCTGCCTCGCGGTAGATCTCGGCCTCGAAAGGGAAGATCACCAGCATGTGCTCCACCAGCCGACCCAAGGCGCGGACGCGACCGCGGCGCCAGGCCCAGACCTGGGGGCTGACGTAGTAGACCACGGGTACGCCGACACGCCGGGCCGTCCGCGCCAGGCGCAGGTTGAAATCGGGGAGGTCGACGCAAACCACCAGGTCCGGCGGGCACTGGCTCAGGTGGCGCTTGAGCCCTCGGAAGACCCGCCGGATGTCGGGGAAATGGCGCAGGACCTCGGTCAGTCCAACCACGGCGAGGCGCTCGGCGCGGAACAGGACTTCGCAGCCCGCCGCCTCCATGCGGGGACCGGCGACCCCCTCGATCCGGGCCTGGGGGACACGCTCCCGGAGGGCTCGGATCAAGCCGGCGGCGATGGCGTCCCCCGAGGCCTCGCCGGCAACGATCAGGATGCGCGGGCCCTCGCCGGCCTCCCCTGCGGTGGTCACGGGCGGGCCGCCTCCGCCACTAGCCCGGCGATGCGCTCCACCGACTCCTTGTCCAGCTCGGGGTAGATCGGCAGGGCCAACACCCGCTCGGCCACCCGCTCGGCTACGGGGCAGTGGCAGCCCTGGGCGAAGGGAGCGAAGGCCGGCTGGCGGTGCAGGGGTATGGGGTAATAGACCGCGGAGGCGACCCCGGCGCGGTCCAGTGACTGGCGGATGTCATCCCGATTCCCGGCCTGCAGGACGAACTGGTGGTAGACGTGGGCCCCCTCTTCGGCCTCGAAGGGGAGCCCCACCGCCGCCTCGGCGAGGAAGTGGCGGTAGGCCCTGGCCACCCGCCGCCGGCCCTCGTTGTACGCCCGAACATGGCCCAGCTTGGCGCGCAGGACAGCGGCCTGGATCTCGTCCAGGCGGCTGTTGTAGCCGAGCTCCTCGTGGCCGTAGGGGCCATCGGAGCCGTGGTTGCGCAGTCTCCGAACGCGCTCGGCGAGGTCCCCGTCGTCGGTGGTCACCAGCCCACCGTCGCCGGCGGCGCCCAGGTTCTTGCTGGGGAAGAAGCTGAAGGCCCCAGCGATGCCCCAGGTCCCGGTCATGCGCCCGCCCCGGGCGGCGCCGAAGCTCTGCGCACAGTCCTCCACGATGCGCAGACCGAAGCGCTCGGCCAGGGCGCCGAAATCGGCCATGGCCACCGGCTGGCCGAAGAGGTGCACGGGCAGAACCGCCTTGGTGGCCGGGGTTACAGCCGCCTCGACCCGCTGGGGATCGAGGTTGTAGGTGGCCGGATCGATGTCAGCGAACACCGGACGGGCCCCTAGGTGGCAGAGGGCCTCGGCGGTGGCGGCGAAGGTGAACGGTGTGGTGATCACCTCGTCCCCGGGACCGATCCCCGCCGCCCGCAGGGCGAGCTGGAGGGCATCGGTGCCGGAGGCCACCCCCACGGCCCGGGAGGTCCCCAGGAAAGCGGCCGCCTCCTCCTCGAAGGCCGCCAGCCTCGGCCCCAACAAGAACTGTCCGGAGGCCAGGATCTCCCGCAGCTCGGGCTCCAGCTCCGGCATAAGGCCGGACATCTGGGCCGTTAGGT
>JAHEOG010000115.1 GCA_018609925.1 Gammaproteobacteria bacterium | reverse complement strand
CCCTATCCAAGGCCCAGCTCGAGGCCTTCCTCGAGGAGAACCTCTAGAGAGGCTCTGTTGGCCCGATCGGGTCCTTATCACCGGGAGGGCTCTGTCCCAGCGCTGGAACCACGCTTTTCTGGACGACCCAGCCAGCCGGTGCTAGGGTCTCCGAACCCAAGGCCCGGGAGCCCTACGCAAGGGCCTTCGGCCGGCTAGCCCCCGACGAGCCCCAAACCCGAACCCGCTCCGTTAACACCCGAATCGATAAGCTCCGTTCGTCCTCCGGTCCAATCGGAGACCCTAGCCGCCCTCTGAGCTCCGGAGGGGGCTTCCCCGAATCGAGTCCTTGCCCAACCCACCGGTCCCAGATCCGGTTCCGAGATCCCCGAAGCCCAACCGCAGGCAGGATTGCTCGCACCCATGAACCTGAATGACCTCAAGGCCAAAAGCGCTTACGACCTCAACGAGCTCGCACAGGAGCTGGGCATCGAGGGGGTCGGGCGCCTGCGCAAGCAGGACCTGATCTTCAACATCCTCAAGGCCCAGGCCAAGCAAGGAGAGAGCATCTATGGGCACGGGGTGCTCGAGATCCTCTCCGATGGCTTTGGGTTCCTCCGAGCGGCCGATGCCTCCTATCAGGCGGGGCCCGACGACATCTATGTCTCGCCCAGCCAAATCCGGCGCTTCAATCTGCGCGTGGGGGACACGGTCGCCGGGCAGATCCGGCCACCGAAGGACAGTGAGCGCTACTTCGCTCTGCTCAAGGTCGAGGAGATCAACTTCGAGTCGCCCGAGAGCACCAAGAACAAGGTGCTGCTGGACAACCTGACGCCTCTGTTCCCCGATGAGCGTCTGCGGATGGAGGTGGAGAACGGAGACTCGGAGGACCTTACGGGGCGCATCATCGACCTGGTGGCGCCGGTCGGGAAGGGCCAGCGGGGGCTGCTGGTATCGCCGCCCAAGGCGGGCAAGACCATGATGCTGCAGTCCGTTGCCCACTCCATTGCCGCCAACAACCCCGAGTGCTTCCTCATCGTCCTGCTCATCGACGAGCGCCCGGAAGAGGTCACCGAGATGCAGCGCTCCGTAAAGGGCGAGGTGATCTCCTCCACCTTCGACGAGCCCGCCACGCGACACACCCAAGTGGCGGAGATCGTCATCGAGAAGGCCAAGCGCCTTGCCGAGGCTCGCCACGACGTGGTCATCCTGCTGGACTCCATCACCCGACTGGCCCGGGCCTACAACACCACCGTGCCCTCCTCCGGCAAGGTGCTCACCGGCGGTGTGGACGCCAACGCCCTGCACAAGCCCAAGCGCTTCTTCGGCGCCGCCCGCAACATCGAGGAAGGCGGCAGCCTGACCATCATGGCCACGGCCCTCATCGACACCGGCTCGCGCATGGACGAGGTGATCTTCGAGGAGTTCAAGGGCACCGGCAACCTGGAGATCCACATGGACCGCAAGATGGCCGAGAAGCGGCTCTACCCGGCCATCAACATCAACCGCTCCGGCACCCGACGGGAGGAGCTGCTGATGACCCAGGAGGAGCTCCAGAAGACCCAGATCCTGCGCAAGCTACTGCACCCCATGGATGCCGACGAGGCCATGGAATTCCTGCAGGAGAAGCTCAAGGCCACCAAGGACAACGAGGACTTCTTCGCCAGCATGAATCGCTAACCGGAGCCCTTCCGGGAAAAGGGAGCAGCGCCACGCCTAGGCGCCAAGAACGCCAACCCCCCGAAGGGAAAGACTCAGGAGCCCTTCCCAAAACCACCAAGCCCCGCCCGGCATGTCAAAGCCCCTTCCGGGGGAAACGATATCCAACAAGCCCATCGAGAAGATCGCTTCGTCGCTTCGCCTTTCGCGATGACCCCGTATCTCCTGCCTCGAAGCGCCCCTGGCGGCTCGGCGTCCTGGCCTTGTTCCCGGGCTTGCCTCACGGGCCCCTTCCGTTTAGGATCTGCACCCTTTGCCAAAGCCAACACAGCACACCGAGGACCCCGCGATGAAGGCAGGGATCCATCCCGAATATCAGGCCGCGACGGTAACCTGCGCCTGCGGCAACAGCTTCGAGACCCGCTCCACCATGGAGCACATCCACGTCGACGTCTGCTCCGCCTGCCACCCCTTCTTCACCGGCAAGCAGAAGATCGTGGACACCGCCGGGCGCGTGGAGAAGTTCCGGCGCAAGTACGGCCAGCAGGATCCGAGCCAGTAGGGCCCTAGCGCGGTCATGCGGTCTGTGATCGGGGCGCCGCTCGGCGCCCTTTTTATGCTTGTGGCCGGTGCCACCGGGGCCGATGAGATCTACCGCTGGGTCGATGAGGCGGGCCGGACCCACTACGGCGATCGTCCTCCGGCGCAGGCCGAGCGCCTGGAGACCGGCGGGGAGGAAGCCCCGGCCGAGCGCTTCCGCGCCGTGGAGTGGATCCCCGACGGCGACACCATCCACCTCGCCGACGGCACCGAGATCCGCCTAATCGGGCTGAACGCCCCGGAGGTGGCCCACCGCGACGAGCCGGCCGAGCCCTGGGGGCCCGAGGCCCAGCGCTTCCTGCGCCGAGAGCTGAAGGACCAGAAGGTGCGACTGGAGACCGGACCGGAAGTCACCGACGACTACGGGCGCACCCTGGCCCACGTCTTCACCGGCGACGGCACCAATATCAACCGACACCTCCTGCGGACCGGCCACGCCTTCGCCACCGTCCACCCGCCCAACACCCAGCGCGCTACGGACTATTTCGCCGCGGAGCGCAAGGCCCGCCAGGCCGAGCGAGGGCTCTGGGCCCGCCCCTACTACGCCATCCATCCGGCGGCGAAGGCGGGCGACCTGCGCAACACCTTCCGCCGGATCCAGGGTCGCGTGGCGGAGGTCCAGACCAAGCGCAAGTACATCTACCTGGCCTTCGACGACGCGTTCCGGGCCATCCTGGCCAAGGATCGGCGGGACCAGTTCGCGGAGGCGGGAAAGGACCCGGACACGCTGACCGGCCGGACCATCGTGGTCCGGGGCTGGATCCACCTGCGCGACGGCGTGCCGGGGATCCGGCTGCGCCACCCCTTGCAGATCGAATCCCCCGCCTAGCCCCGATCCGGGTAAGGAAGGACCGGCCATGAGCGACGAGGACGCCTTCCGCGATGCGGCCCTGCGCTACCACCGCTGGCCGCGCCCCGGCAAGCTCTCGGTGGAGCCCAGCAAGCCCTGCGCCACCCAACGGGACCTCTCCCTCGCCTACACCCCGGGCGTGGCCGAGCCGGTCCGGGCCATCCACGCCGATCCCGGGACCGCCTTCGAGTACACCACCCGGGCCAACCTGGTGGCGGTGGTCACCGACGGCAGCGCGGTGCTGGGCCTCGGCAACGTCGGCCCCCTGGCCGCCAAGCCGGTCATGGAGGGCAAGGCGCTGCTGTTCAAGCGCTTTGCCGGCATCGACGTCTTCGATCTGGAGGTGGCGGCTGAGGACGAGGCCGCCTTCGTCGATTCGGTGGCGCGCCTGGAGCTCACCTTCGGTGGGATCAACCTGGAAGACATCGCCGCCCCGGCCTGTTTCCGCATCGAGACCGCCCTCAAGGAGCGCCTGGCGATCCCCGTCTTCCACGACGATCAGCACGGCACCGCCATCATCGTCGCTGCGGGGCTGATCAACGCCCTCACCCTGCAGGGCAAGCGCATCGAGGAGGTGCGCATCGCCTGCATCGGCGCCGGCTCCGCGGGCATCGCCACCCTCAAGTTGCTGCGCCGCCTGGGCGCCGATCCCACCAACATCCGGCTGGTGGACCGGGAAGGCGTCCTCCACAGCGGTCTCGCTGACCGGCTGGACCCCTACCGGGCGGAGCACGCCGCGGTCACCGAAGATCGCACCCTGGCCGACGCAGTGGCCGGGGCGGACGCCGTCATCGGCGTCTCGGCGGGCGGCATCCTGGGTACCGAGCACATCGCCTCCCTAGCCGCGAACCCCGTCCTGTTCGCCCTCGCCAATCCCGAGCCCGAGATTCGTCCCGAGGCGGCGAAGGCGGTGCGCGACGACCTGGTGATGGCCACGGGGCGCTCCGACTACCCCAACCAGGTCAACAACGTGCTGGGCTTCCCCTTCATCTTTCGCGGCGCGCTGGATGTGCGGGCACGGGAGATCAATCCCGTGATGGAGCTCGCCGCCGCCCGAGCCCTGGCCGAGCTGGCGCGGGAGCCGGTTCCCGAGGAGGTGGTCCGGGCCTACGAGGTGGATAGTCT
>JAHEOG010000114.1 GCA_018609925.1 Gammaproteobacteria bacterium | reverse complement strand
GACCGCCTCCGGGGCCCTGGAGGCCCTGCGGGCCAATCTGGAGCCCTTCGCCCAAGGCGAGCGCGCCGAGCTGGTCCGCACCTCCGCGTGGGGGCTCCTGGAAGGGGCGCCCGGGCGAAGCTACCATCTGGTCTTCCTCGATCCGCCCTTCGGGCGCGGCTGGGCTCCCCGCGCGGCCCATCGCCTGGAAGAGGGGGGGTGGCTGGCTCCGGGGGCGTGGGTTTACCTGGAGACGGCCTCCGGGGAGGAGGAGCCGGACGTCCCGGCCGGCTGGCGGCTCCATCGGTCGGGGACCTGCGGGGACGTGGCCTCTTGGCTGTACGAGCGCCCGGGTCCGCAAGAGGGGAGGGAAGCCAGACCGTGACCGCTGCTTTGGGGACCCGGGATCCCCGCGTGGCCCTCTATCCCGGGACCTTCGACCCCGTTACCAAGGGCCATGAGGACCTCATTCGCCGCGCCTCCCGCCTGTTCGATCAGGTGGTGGTGGCGGTGGCCGCCGATGCCAGCAAGGACACCTGGTTCCCCCTATCCCAGCGGACGGAGCTGGTGGAGGCGGTGGTGGGGGACCTTCCCAACGTCCGGGCAGTGGCCTTCGAGGGCCTGCTGATCGACTTCGTCCTTCAGGAAGGGGCGGGCGTCATCCTCCGTGGTCTGCGGGCCATCTCGGACTTCGAGTACGAGTTCCAGATGGCCTCCATGAACCGCAAGCTCGACGCCGAGGTGGAGACCCTGTTCCTGATGACCGGCGAGTCCTACACCTACCTTTCCTCGGGCTTGGTCCGCGAGATCTTTCGCATGGGCGGCGACGTCTCCGCCTTCGTGCGCCCCGAGGTGATTCACGCCCTCAATCAACGGCTCGGACCCGACGGCAGCGGAAGCTAGCGTGCCGGGCGGGTCCGTTACCCGTTTCCCCAGGGCCCTGTTGGGCCTGGCGTGCCTGCTACTGGCGACGGGGCCAGCCGCGGCGGCAACGCCGGAGCGAGCCGCCGTGGCCAGCGCCCACCCCCTCGCTACCCGAGCCGGCAAGGAGGTCCTGGAGGACGGCGGCAACGCCTTCGATGCGGCGGTGGCGGTCTCCGCCGCCCTGGCCGTGGTAGAGCCCTACAGCTCCGGCCTGGGCGGAGGCGGCTTCTGGCTCCTGCGCCCCGAGGGCGAGTCGGCGATCATGGTGGACGGTCGGGAGGAGGCTCCCGCCGCGGCCGAGCCCACCATGTACCAGAACGAGGCCGGGGAGGTGGTGGAGGGGGCCTCCATCAACGGCCCCCGGGCCGCCGGGGTCCCGGGCGAGCCCGCCGCCCTCGCCCATATCGCCCGGGAGTACGGCGAGCTGGCACTGGCGCGCAGCCTTGCCCCCGCCATCCGCTACGCCCGACAGGGCTTCGAGGTAACCGAGACCTACCGCGATTTGGCCCGCTTCCGGAAGGAGGTCCTGAAGCGCCACCCCCGTGCCGCGGAGATCTTCCTGAGCGAGGGCGAGGTCCCGGCCCTCGGGGCTCGCATCCGCCAGCCCGACCTGGCCCGCACCCTAAAGCGCTTGGCCGAGGACGGCCGGTCCGGGTTCTACCGGGGCCCGGTGGCCCGGGAGCTGGTTCGGGCAACCCGGGATGCGGGCGGCCTCATAACCAGAGCCGACCTGGCGGATTACCGGGTGCGGGAGCGGGAGCCGATCACCGCCGAGGTAGCGGGGCACCGGGTGGTCTCCGCGTCGCCGCCGTCCTCCGGGGGGGTGGTCCTGGTTCAGATCCTGCGCATGCTGGCCGCCAAGGACTACGCCGAAGCGGGCTCCCTAGCCCGCAAGCATCTCCTCGTCGAGGCCATGCGCCGGGCCTACCGCGACCGGGCGGTGCATCTGGGCGATCCCGAATTCGTCGAGATGCCCCTCGACCGGCTCACCAGCCAGGCCTATAACGCAGGCCTGGCCGCCACCATCCACCCCGACCGGGCCCTGCCCAGCGACTACCTGGCCGGCCCGCCGGCCGCCCGAAAGGGGGGCCGGGACACCACCCACTTCTCCATCCTCGACGGCCAGGGCAACCGGGTGGCCGCCACCCTGTCCATCAACTACCCCTTCGGCTCCGGGTTCGTGGCCGGCGATACCGGAGTGGTGCTGAACGACGAGATGGACGACTTCGTTGCCAAGCCCGGGATCCCCAACGTCTACGGCTTGGTGGGCGGGGAGGCCAACGCCATCGCCGGTGGCAAGCGGCCTCTGTCTTCCATGAGCCCCACCTTGGTGACCGGTCCTGAGCGCACCCTGATCGTAGGCACCCCGGGTGGCTCGCGCATCATCTCCATGGTGGCGCGGGCGGCCGCCGGCCTGCTCTGGGACGAGGGCGGCGAGGACGCCCTCGATCACTGGGTGCAGCGCCCCCGCTTCCACCACCAGTACCTGCCCGACAAGCTCCAGCACGAGCCCGGCGCATTTCCGGCCGACACCCGGCGGGGCTTGCAGGAGCTGGGCCATTCCCTGAAGGACGTGGACCGGCGCTACGGGGACATGCAGGCGATCCTGTGGCACCGGCGGGAGGGGGCCGTTTCGGCCGCCGCCGATCCCCGGGGCGAGGGGACCGCCGCATTGATCCCGACGGGAACACGCTAGGGGCGAGTCGGCCAAAACGGTCTGCTGGCCCGGAACCCCTCCGGACCGCTAGGCCGTCCCCATGCTCTCCGTACTCTCCCTGCTCCTGGTGCTAGTGACCCGACTGCCGACTGCCCGCTACCGATTGACGATTGTCGACTGCCAACTGCCGACTGCCGACTGCCGACTGCCGACTGCTGACTGCCTTTCTACCTCTGGCAGCGAGTGCAGTAGAAGCTGGAGCGCTGGGCCACTACCGTGCGGGCCAGGAGGTGGCCGCAGGCGGGGCAGGGCTCTCCCTCCCGGTGGTAGACGGCGAGCTGCTGGCGGAAGTAACCGGGGGCGCCCTCGCCGCTGGTGAAGTCCCGCAGGGTAGTGCCTCCGGCCTCGATGGCCGCGGCCAGCACCGTCCGCAGGGCCTGCGCCAGCCGCTGGAAGCGCTGTTGGCCCACCCGGCCCGCGGCTCGCCCCGGATGGATCCCCGCCCGGAACAGGGCCTCGCTGGCGTAGATGTTGCCGATCCCGGCCACCACCGACGCGTCCATCAGGAAGGCCTTCACCGGCGCCGTCCGTCCCCGGCTGCGCCGGTACAGGTAGCCGCCGGTAAGCTCGTTCCCCAGCGGCTCCGGGCCCAGTCCGGCGAGGCGGGGGTGGTCCTCGGGGGCCTTGTCGGTCCACAGCAGGGCGCCGAAGCGGCGTGGATCCCGCAAACGCAGGACCCGGCTGTCCTCCAGCGCGAGGTCCAGGTGGTCGTGGGCGGTGGGCTTCAGGGCGACCGGTACCACCCGCAGGCTCCCCGACATGCCCAGATGGATCAGCAGGGTGCCGCCGCTGCCGGTTGGGGACTCCAGCTCCAGCAGGAGGTACTTGGCCCGGCGGCGCACCGACCGGACCCGGGCCCCGGCCACGGTGGTGGCCAGATCGGCCGGCACCGGCCAGCGCAGCTGGGGCTCACGCACCACCGCACCCGTTAGGCACCGACCTTCCAGATGGGGGCGGATGCCCTGGCGGGTGACCTCAACCTCGGGAAGCTCGGGCATAGCGGCAGTTGGCAGCAGTCAGCCGTCAGTTGGCAGTTGGCAGTAGTCAGTCGGCAGTAGGCAGCCGGTAGTAGGCAGTAGGCAGAGGGCAGTTTTTTCCTCTCCGAGGGTAGCAACGGAGGACAAACCCTCCGCTTTCTCCGCCCTGACGTGCGCTTTCCGCAGGGGCGGTTGCCTTCAGCTGGCAACTGACGACTGAAATCTGCCGACTGCCTGCTGGCTACTGACGGCTTTCCCCGGCGTTAGTGCTCCGGTGGCATCGGCGCCATGTGGCTGACCCGGGTCCACTCGCCGTCCCGGTGCAGGCGGATGCGGCCGGCATAGGGGATCTGCAGGCGATAGAGATTGGGCAGGGGCATGCCCAGGGCGTCGGCCAGGACCGTGCGGATCACTCCCGCGTGCCCCACGATCAGCAGCGGCCCGGGGAGGCGCTGGGCGTGCTCCCGGAAGGCCGACAGGACCCTTTCGGTGAAGGCTTCCATGGGCTCGGCGCCGGCGGGGCGGTTGTGCCAGGGGTCGGCGCGGAAGGCGGCGAAGCCCTCGGGGTCCCGCTCCCGAAGCTCGTCCGGGCTGAGCCCGGCCCACTCGCCGTAGCCCACCTCCACGAACCGTTCCTCCTGCACCGGCGCCAAGTCCAGCTCCTCGCCCAGGGCCTCGGCGAAGGCCGCGCAGCGCGCCAGGGGCGAGGTGACGATGGCCCGCCAGGGCCGGGGGCCCTCCAGGGCCCGCCACATCTGGTCCCAACCGCCCTCGGTGAGGGGATCGTCGGTCTGGCCGCGGTAGCGGCGGCCGCCTTCGGGCTCGCCGTGGCGGAGGAGGTCGATGGTTCCTTCCAAGATTGGCCCCGCGGGTGGTCGGTGGAAGCGGCGCACATTCTACCCAACGGCGGCCTCTTGGGGAGGGGGCGAGACCCGTCTCCGCTCCGGGGAGAGGGTTAGCGGAAATGCACCCGGTTCCGCCCGCCGGTCTTGGCCTCGTACAGGGCTTCGTCCGCCCGCTTCAGGGCCTCCTCCACTGTCTCGCCGGGTTGGAGCTCGGTGACGCCGAGGCTGACGCGCACCGACGGGCAATCCGGAGCCAAATCCTCGGCCACGGCCTGGCGAAGGGCCTCGGCCAGGATTTTGGCGCCGTCCACTCCGGTCTCGGGCAGCATGATCAGGAACTCCTCGCCACCCCAGCGGGCCAGGATGTCGCTCTCCCGGAGTCGGGACTGGATTCGGTGGGTGACCTCCTGCAGTACCCAATCCCCGGTGGCATGGCCGTGGGTGTCGTTGACGACCTTGAAATGATCGAGGTCGAGCATGATCAGCGACGCCGGGGATCCGTAGCGATTGACCCGCTCCTGCTCCCGCTCGAGGAGGTCGTTGAAATGCCGCCGGTTCATGGCCCCGGTAAGTGAGTCCCGGTTGGCCTGGTCCTCGAGCTCCGCTTCCAGGGCCTTGCGCTCGTCGATGTCGTTGGCCACCACCACCAAATGTAGCGGCTCGCCTCCATCGCCCCGAACCGGGGCGACGGTCAGGTCCACCCAGACGGTGCTGCCATCGCGGATGAGGAAGCGCTTCTCCAGGCGGTAGTGGCTCTCCCCGGATTCCAACAGGTGGCTGATGCGGTCCGCCGTCACCTTCCGGTCATCGGGATGGGTGATGTCGGTGACATTCCGGTTCAGGAGGGTCTCCACCGGATAACCGACCAGCTCGGCGAAGGCCTTGTTGGCCAGGAGAAGGTTGCCTTCCCGGTCGGTGAAGGCGATCCCGGTGACCGAATTGTCGAAGATGGCCCGGAACTGCTTCTCGCTCTCGCGCAGCCTCCGCTCCTGCTCCCGCCGGACGGCCACCTCCTCCTCCAGGTCACGGCGCAGGTCCTGGGCGATCAGCCAGAAGAAGCCCAGCGTCCAGGTCACCAGGCCCAGCAGGTTCACCACGATGGCAAGCCCGTGAACTGCCGAGGCGCTCATCAGGCCGGCGCCGTATCCCTCCGATAGCGTCCAGACCAACCGAAGCACCTGCACCGCGCCGACGGCTAGAAAGGCGCAGGCGAGATAGATGTGGACCCAGTTGCGCTCGCCCCGGGGTAGACGCAAAAGGGGAAGGGCACCGGCCAAGAGGACCCCGGCCCCGAGGCCGGAGATAAGCACCGTGCGGATCCCGATGTCCGGTCGAAAATGGGTGAAGTAGGCGAAGACCAGAAGGGTCCCGGCCAGCAGAACCCAAGCCGCCCGATCGGGGAAGGGCCGGCCCATCTGGATGGCCAAGCCCTTCAGCAGGCACAGCATGGCCGCGAGAATGACCGGGTTCGCGACGGTGATGGAAAGGAGATCGGGGATCACCCCGCGCAGGCTGATCAGGGCGAAGCCGATCAGGCCCAGCCCGTGGCCCAGGGCCCAGAAGGCGGTCGCCCGCCCGCCTGTGCCCTGGAGCCACAGGCCCAGGTAGACCGCGGCCGCGAGCAGGTTCACCGCGGCGATCAGGTAGGCCACCGTGCGGATATCGGGGGCGAAGATGGTCACGCTGTCCACCGGAGTAGTCCCTTTCGGCCAAGAGCCCGGGCCACCGTCGGCTTGGATCAGCCCCTGCGGGGGCCCACCAGACCGGCCAGGATTAAAAGGGTGCCCAGGCCCGCCAAGGCCCCCGAGACCAGCCCCCCCGGCAGGCCCAGGCGGGCCTCGAGACCGGGCACTGTGCTCGGGACCATTGCGGCCAGGACCAGGGCGGCGCCGGTCCCGGCGGCGATGAGGCGCCGGAAGCCGGTGCGCACCTCGGCCCGCAGGCGCTCCATCTGCGGGTCCCGCTGATTCACCACCAGATCGTCGCTCACCGCCCGCTCCAGGAAGGTCGCCGCCTGGCGCGGCAGCGCCGGCAGCAAGCGGCCCCACTCGGGGGCCTCGCGCTGGAGCTCCCGCCACAGTCGGGCCGGGCCCTTCTCCTCCCACATCCACTCCCGCAACAGGGGCTGTACCGCGGTCCAGATGTTCATCGCCGGATTGAACTCGCGGGCGATGCCCTCGACGTTGAGCATGGTCTTCTGCAGGAGGATGAGCTGGGGCTGAGTCTCCATGTGGAACCGCCGGGTGGTCTGGAACAGCCGGATCAGCAGGTGGGCCATGGAGATCTCCTGCAGCGGGCGGTCCAGTATCGGCTCGGCGATGGCCCGGAGGGCGTCCTCGAAGGCCGCCATGTCGGTGTCGGCCGGGACGAAGCCGGCCTCCAGGTGGACCCAGGCAGCGCGGTTGTAGTCCCGCTCCAGGAAGGCCAGCAGCATGTCCGCCAGGTAGCGGCGCTGATCGGCGGCGAGGATCCCCATGATGCCGAAGTCCACCACCTGGAGCTGATTGCTCGGACCCACGAAGACGTTGCCGGGATGCATGTCCGCGTGGAAATAGCCGTCGCGGAAGACCTGCCGGAAGAAGACCTCGGCGGCCCTGCGGGAGACCAGCTCGACGTCCACCCCGGCCTCGGCCAGGGCCTTGGGCTCATCGATGGCGACGCCGTCGATCCACTCCAGGGTGAGCACCTCGTCGGTGGTGCGCTGCCAGTGGACCTGGGGCACGTGGAGGACGGGGTTGTCCCGGAAGTTGCGGCGGAGCTGGCTGGCGTGGGCGCCTTCCTTCTCCAGGTCCAGCTCGTCGGCGATGGTCTTGGCGAACTCCGCCACCACCGCCACCAGGCGCAGGCGCCGGGCCTCGGAGTGGGCGCGCTCGGCCAGGGCGGCGAAGCCGAACATCACCGTCAGGTCGGTGGCGATCAGCCGCTCGATCCCGGGCCGGCGGACCTTGACCGCCACCGGTTCACCGGAGGGCAGCCGGGCCGCATGGACCTGGGCGATGGAGGCCGAGGCCATGGGCTCCTGGCCGAACTCGGCGAACAGCTCACCCAGCGGGGCGCCCAGCGAGCGCTCCACGATGGCTTCGGCCTCGTCTCCGGCGAAGGGCGCCACATCGTCCTGGAGATGGGCGAGCTCGTCGGTGATGTCCCCGGGCAGGAGGTCGCGGCGGGTGGACAGGAGCTGGCCCAGCTTGATGTAGGGCGGTCCCAGCGCCTCCAGTGCCAGGCGCAGGCGCTGCCCCCGCGTGTGAGTGCGCACCAGGCGGTTGCGGAAGGGCACCAGCCGGCCCACCCAGGCGTACGGCCGGAAGACGGGGACGAAGGCCAGCAGCTCCTCCAGCCCGTAGCGGGTGAAGGTCCGGGCGATGGTGAGCATGCGCAGGGCGTGGCGGGGCCCGAAGCGCCGATACCCGAGGGGGCGGGAAGAGGCTCCGGGCAACGGGCTCAGTCCGCGCCCGGCTTGCGCCCGGTGTGGAGGGCGACGATGCCCCCGGTGAGGTCGGTGTAGGCAGCGTCGGCGAAGCCGGCGTCCTCCAGCATCTCCCGCAAGGTCTCCTGGTCGGGGTGCTGGCGGATGGACTCCACCAGGTAGCGGTAGCTCTCCCGGTCGCCCGTGACCAGCTGCCCCAGAGCGGGGATGAGCCCAAAGGAGTAGGCGTCGTAGAGGGGGCGCAGGGGCGCCGCGGGCCGGGAGAACTCCAGGATGAACAGGCGGCCGCCGGGCTTCAGGACCCGGTGGAGCTCGATCAGGGCCCGGCCCTTGCGCGTCACGTTGCGCAGGCCGAAGGCCATGGTGGCGGTGTCGAAGGCATCCCCCGGCAGGGGCAAGGCCTCGCTGTCGGCGCCCAACCAGACGAGGTTGCCCACCAGCCCCGCATCGGCCAGCCGGCGCCGGCCGGTGCGCAGCATCTCGGTGTTGATGTCCTGGACCACCACCCGCCCGCGCGGCCCCACCTCCGGGGCCAGCAGCCGGGCCAGGTCGCCGGTGCCCCCGGCGGCGTCGAGGATCCGCTGCCCGGCGCAGGGCTCGGCCCGCCAGGCGGTGTAGCGCTTCCAGAGCCGGTGCAGGCCGCCGGACATGAGGTCGTTCATCAGGTCGTAGCGCCCGGCGACCGAATCGAAGACCGCCCGCACCCGGGCCGCTTTCTCCCCGGCCGGGACTTCCCGGAAGCCGAAGTCGGTGCTACCTTGATCCTGTTCTTGGTTCGTTCTCAAGTCCCCGGTGCCCGGATCCCGGGAGGGGCCTCCGGGATCGCTGCGGTCGACGCTCATGGCGGGATTCCTCGGCCAGGACAGGGATCTGCGGGCAGCCTACTGCACATCCCGCGGACCTTCAATTGACGCCCTCCCAGCCGGGCCCCGGGCCGGTCCACACTTGGCTACATGTGGGTACCACAGGGTGGTAGGAGGCCTCATGTAGGACCTGGTCTCCGGAACTTTTTTGCCTGGGTCGGTAGCCCGGGCCCCCTGTTTCCCCCGCGACGCGGGGAGTTACGACTGCCGGGACGGGGCTTGCACAGCCCCATATATTCGGTTACGTTGACCTTTGAAGCACAAGATATTGTAGTTTTCCACAGTTTCCCCACTTTCCACAGCTCCGGGTGCCCCTCCCCGAAGCGCCGGGAGCTGTGCGGGAACGGTCCGGAGGAGCCTCATGCCCGCAAAGCCCCAGACGCAGCCCCAGTCCGGAACGAGCGAGGCCGTCCAGGTCCCCTTCCAGGCGGCCTCCCTCGACATCTGGGACAAGAAGTACCGGCTCAAGGACATGCGTGGGGAGCCAGTGGATGCCGATGTGGATGCCACCTACCAGCGCGTGGCATGGGCTCTGGCCGAGGCGGAAGGGGAGGCCAAGCGCGAGCACTGGTACGAGCGTTTCCTCTGGGCCCTGCGCCAAGGGGCCATCCCCGCTGGCCGGATCGTCTCCAATGCCGGTGGACAGGCCTACAAGCCGGCCACCTCCACTATCAACTGTACCGTTTCCGGAACCATTCACGACTCCATGGACGGCATCCTGTCCAAGGTCCACGAAGCGGGCCTAACCCTGAAGGCGGGCTGCGGCATCGGCTATGACTTCTCCACTCTGCGCCCCAAGGGCGCCTTCGTGGCCGGGGCCGGGGCACTCACCTCCGGGCCGCTGTCCTTCATGGACATCTTCGACCGCATGTGCTTCACCATCTCCTCCGCTGGGGGGCGGCGTGGGGCGCAGATGGCCACCTTCGATGTGGGCCATCCCGACGTCCAGGACTTCATCCGCGCCAAGCGCGAGGACGGTCGCTTGCGCCAGTTCAACATGTCCCTGCTCATAACTCACGAGTTCATGGAGGCGGTAAAGCGCGACGGCTGGTGGCGCCTCGCCTTTCCGCTGACCCATAAGCAGGCCGATGTGGAGGGAATCGACCTCCACGATCCCGATCAGGTGGTCTGGCGCGACTGGCCCAACAAGGATGGTACCGACTACCTCATCGGCGACGACGGCCGGGTGGCGTGCAAGGTCTTCAAGACCCTCAAGGCTCGGCGGCTGTGGAACGCCATCATGTCCTCCACCTACGACTACGCCGAGCCCGGCTTCATCCTCATCGACCAGTACAACGACATGAACAACAACTGGTACGTGGAGAACATCCGGGCGACCAATCCGTG
>JAHEOG010000113.1 GCA_018609925.1 Gammaproteobacteria bacterium | reverse complement strand
GGACCCTCGCCCAGCGGTTCGAGGCCACCGACGATCTCCGGATCGCCCCGATGGTGCGCCTGGAGCTGCAATCCCTCTACGAGATCGGTCGCGTCGCCCAGCCCGCTTTGCCGGTTCTCGATAGCCTGGGGGCCGCCTTGGGCCTGACCACCTGCAAGGCGGCCTTCGCGGCGGTAATTCGCGAAGCGGAAGGGCGGAGCTGGACCCGCGATCCGCTCGACCGCTTAATCGTGGCCCAAGCCGCTCTGTTCGAGGCCCCGCTTGCCACCAAGGACGCTTCCATCCACTCGCACTATCCCCGCGCAATCTGGGGAGACGGCTAACCGGGGGCCTCGTCCCAATCGGCTCCCTTACGGGATCAGGGCTCGATCTGGGTCCTTCCACCTTTCGATGCGCACGAGCCTGGCCCAGCCCCTTCTGGGGTAACAGCGGGCCCGCCCGCACGTCCCCCGGGGGAAATGCTCTACAATGGCGGACGGGACCACGCCCTACGGGAGGCCGGTCATGTCCATCCCTGCTCGCACCGAGACCCTCTACGCGGCCATCGAGGCCCTGCCCGAGGGCGTCACCGGCGAGATCATCCGAGGCCAGCTCCACACCCAGCCCCGGCCCTCCGGACCGCACGCGCTGGCCAGCTCCAACCTCGGAATGGATCTCGGTTATCGGTACAGCCGGGGACGAGGCGGCCCCGGCGGCTGGTGGATCATCGACGAGCCGGAGCTCCATTTCATCCGGGATACCGAGATCCTGGTCCCGGATCTGGCCGGCTGGCGCCGGGAGCGGATGCCCGAGCTGCCGCAGGACCAGCGCTTCGAGGTGGTTCCGGACTGGGTGTGCGAGGTCCTGTCGCCGGCCACCGCCAGCAAGGACCGCGAGATCAAGATGCCGGTCTACGCCGGGTACGGCGTGGCCCACGCCTGGCTCGTGGACCCGCGGGAGGAGACCCTGGAGGCCTTCGCGCTGCGGGAGGGGGCCTGGGAACCGGCCGGCACCTACGCCGGCGAGGACCCGGTGGACGCCCCGCCCTTTCCGGAGGCGGGCTTCCGGGTGGCGGACCTGTGGCGGTAGGGGGCAGGCCTTGGCCACCCTCTGGCGAGTCCAGCAAACGGCCGACCCCAAGTTCCCCTATCGCATCACCCTCGAATCCGACGGCGAGGTGACCCTGGCCCTGCGCGCCAAGGAGCGCTGGCCCGGGCCGAAGGGCCACGTGTTCTGCCTGCGCGAGCAGGCACCGCCGGAGCCGCACGAGCCCCTGGAGGAGCTGGAGCGGGTGCCGGTGACCTCGCTGCAGCGCCTGGGCAAAAAGCTCGCCGTGACCCTCGACCGGCCCCGCTGCAAGCGCTGCGACTTCCTGTTTCTCAGCAAGGCCTACAAGAACCGCCCGGGCCACTACGAGCAGATCTTCTTCCGGACCCAGGCCGCGGTGAAGGGGCACAGGACCCGGGGCCGGACCCAGCTGTTCGGCGATTACCCCATCAAGGTGCTCATCGACCGCGCCGAGCGCTACCCCTGGCGCTTTCCCGGCGACGAGGCCCGCCGGGAGCCCCTGCCGGTGGGCGACTACGCCCTCTACCGGGACGGCCAGATCCAGGCAGTGGTGGAGCGCAAGACCTTCAAGAACCTCCTCGGCGACCTGGGCCAGATCCAGGTGCTGCACCAGCAGCTCGCCGAGCTGGCCGCCCACCCCCATCCCGCCCTGGTGATCGAGGCCCCGTACGGGCATTTCCTGGAGCCGAACCGGGTGGCGCCCTGGCCCGCAGCCCACGTCGCCCGGTCTCTGGCCGAGATCCAGGCCATGCATCCCGGCCTGCCGGTGATCTATGCCGGCAACCGCAAGCAGGCCAACGAGTGGGCGCACGGCCTCTTCCGGGCCGTGGCCGCTCGGCTGGCCGATCCGGCCCCGGAAGCCGCCGCGGAAGCCCAAGGGCGCTACGCCCCGGAGCCGGGGGCCGGCGGCTCAGCGCTGGCCGTGCGGCGGGAGGTGCTCCACGAGATGCCCGGGCGGTTCACCATGGGGATGCTGCGGGCCCGCTTCCCCCACCTGTCGGCCCAGCGCCTCCGGACGGTGCTTCACCGCCTCCGGGATGAGGGTCTGCTCCATCGGGAGGGCCGGGGTGGCGGAGCGCAGTGGGTGCGCCAAGGGAAGGATTCCGGTACCTGAGGGGAAACCTCCCCGCAACCAATCAGCGCTTCCCATAGTCCGGCCGGGTCTCCCTTCGGCTTTTCGCCATGACCCTCCCTTGTCATCGCGAGTGCCGGCGAAGCGGTCTCCCAGAATGGGGCTCGGCAGGGAGATGGCTTCGTCGCTTCGCTCCTCGCCATGACGGGGGCGGGCATACCGGCCGCCGTCCCGGATCAAGTCCGGGACAGGCTTAGCGGCGAGCCGGAATCTCCCTGAGAGGTCGTACACGGATCCCCCGGCAATGGCGTATCCTGAAGGCGCTCGCGACCCGTTCGGGCGCGGGATCCCCTATCCCACCCCATTCCGGACCGCTCAATCATGCTGCAGCTGGAGAACATCACCCTCCGCCGGGGGTCCGAGGACCTGCTCACCGGCGCCGACCTCACCGTGCACGAGGGCCACAAGATGGGCCTGGTGGGCGACAACGGCACGGGCAAGTCGAGCCTGTTCGCCCTCATCCGGGGCGAGCTGGAACCGGCGGCCGGCACGGTGCGGGTTCCGAAGAACTGGCGCCTGGCCTGGA
The DNA here is from genome assembly GCA_018609925.1 of Gammaproteobacteria bacterium. Lineage (GTDB taxonomy): Bacteria > Pseudomonadota > Gammaproteobacteria > Thiohalorhabdales > Thiohalorhabdaceae > Thiohalorhabdus. Next base: position 596 of record JAHEOG010000113.1, on the reverse strand, counting down.
TGGCCCAGGAGGTGCCGGGTCTGGACCAGCCGGCCCTGGACTACGTGCTCGACGGCGACGAGGAGCTGCGCGCGGTCGAGGCCGGCCTGCGGGAGGCGGAGGCGACCGGGGACGGCGAGCGCCTGGGCGAGCTGCACGGGCGCCTGCACGCCATCGACGGCTACGCCGCCCACGCCCGGGCGGCCCGGCTCCTGAACACCCTGGGCTTCGACCCGGGCGACGAGCACCAGCCGGTGGCGCATTTCTCCGGGGGCTGGCGCATCCGGCTCAACCTCGCCCGCACCCTGCTGTCTCGGGCGGATCTGCTGCTGCTGGACGAGCCCACCAACCACCTGGACCTGGATGCGGTCATCCGCCTGCAGGACTGGCTGGCGGCCTATCCGGGGACTTTGCTGCTCATCTCCCACGACCGCGACTTCCTGGACGCGGTGGTGGGCCACATCGTGCACGTCCAAAGCGGCGGGCTGCGCGTCTATTCCGGCGGGTACTCGGCCTTCGAGGAGCAGTACGCCGAGGAGCGCCGGCTCCAGCAGGCCGCCTACGAGAAGCAGCAGGCCGAGATGGAGCGGATCGGGCGCTTCATCGAGCGGTTCCGG
>JAHEOG010000112.1 GCA_018609925.1 Gammaproteobacteria bacterium | reverse complement strand
GTGGGCCATGTCTTCAAGCTCGGCACCAAATACGCCGAGGCCCTGGGGGCGACCTATCTGGACGCCGAGGGACAGGAGCGCCCCTTGGTGATGGGGTGCTTCGGGATCGGGGTGTCCCGGGTGGTGGCGGCCGCTATCGAGCAGAATCACGATGATCAGGGCATCTCCTGGCCCGAGGCCATCGCACCCTTCCAGCTCGTCCTGATCGCCATCAACCGGAAGAAATCCCAGCAGGTGGCCGAGGCGGCCGACGGGCTCTACGAGACGCTTCAGTCCCGTGGCTTCGATATCCTGTACGACGACCGGGAGGAGCGCCCCGGGATTCTGCTCAATGACGCCGACCTCATCGGCATTCCCCACCGGTTAGTGATCGGTGAAAAGGGGCTGGAACGGGGCGTGTACGAGTACAAGGCCCGTACTGCGGAAGCCACCCAAGAGGTCCCCGTCAACACCATCCTGGAGTTCCTCGGCGAGCACCTCGGCTAGGGATTCGCCAGACCCGAGCGTCGACGCCCCTTTTCGGCTCCCCCAACCGATTTTGATCCCCGGATCGGGGGCTGGTATCAAGGGAGCCAAGAGCAAGCAGTCGGTCCAGCCGAAGATGGCAAGGCTGGCTTTTCCAGGGGGACTTGAAATGGACTTCCAGCGGATCCTTGCCCCGGTCGATCGATCGGAGCCGGCCAGGCTAGCCGCCCGGGCGGCTGCGGAGCTGGCTTCCCGCTTCGGCGGAGGGCTCCACCTCCTGCATATCGTCACCCCTCAGCTCGTTTACGCCGAATGGCCCGAGCTGGTCATGCCTCCGGAGGACCTGACCGAGGAGATGCTGGACCAGGGGCGGCGCTACCTCGGGGAGCTGAAGGAGGAGCTCCAGCCCATTGCCCCCGAAACGGAGATCGCCCTAAGCTGCGAGGAGTCCGCCCAGCGCCCCTTCGCCGCCATCAACCAGTTCGCATTGGATCTGCCCGCCACCCTCCTGGTCATCGGCTCCCACGGACGCACCGGACTGCGCCACGCCCTTCTGGGCTCGACCGCGGAGAAGGTCGTGCGCAAGGCCCCTTGCCCAGTGCTTGTGGTGAAATCGGGGGAGTCGCTGGAAGCCGCCAACCAGAGGGCTTGAGCCACCATGAGGCGCATGGGTTGGTTAGGGACGGCCCTGCTGGGCCTCTTAAGCCTGTCGGGCGGCGCCGGGGCTGTCGATGCCCAGCTCCGAAAGTCCCTAGGCCAGACCCTGGACAGGCCTCAGCCAGCCGCGGATCCGGTCGCACGCCAAGTCTGGTGGCAGGACTACCGACAACGAGTGCGTCCCTTCCTGGAGGATCCCCAGCGTCGCCAGCGCCTAGTCCGAATGGTCTTCACCGAGGCACGCCGAGCCGATATCCCGCCAGGCCTGGTCTTCGCGGTGATTGAGGTGGAGAGCGCCTTCAACCGGTTCGCCATCTCGTCGGCCGGTGCCCGCGGACTCATGCAGATCATGCCGTTCTGGCGGGAGGAAATCGGGCGACCCCAGGACAATTTGTTCCGGCCCCGGATCAACCTCCGTTATGGCTGCACCATCCTGCGCTACTACCTCGATCAGGAGGACGGCGACATCCTCCAGGCGCTGGCAGCCTACAACGGGAGCACCGGCCGAACCATCTATCCCCGCAAGATCCAACGGGTCTATCGCCAGCGCTGGAACGAGCCCAACTAGCCACGTAGGTCTGCGCTTGTCCACCTTAGAGGACGCGGAATCCGGTCAGCTCTTCCTCCGGGACATCCGCCGATTCCACCCGCTCCACCCGCGCGGAGGGTGGACCCCCTTCCCGGAACCACTGTTCCAGCTCCGACAGCGCGACTTCATCCCCGCGGGCCATGGCCTCGACGGTGCCATCAGGACGGTTCCGCACCCATCCTCCGAGCCCCAGCTCGACGGCCTTATGCCGCGTGGAGTCCCGAAAGAAGACGCCTTGGACACGCCCGTGAATGATATAGTGGCGCTGCATGCTCCTCCTCCATCAACAACCGGCCGGGGGGTTGCCCCAGTCTGCCACCTCCCCCGCCGCCCAGCGAGCCCAACGGACATGCTTTACACATCGGCGGAGGTAGTGCCCCCACAGGATCCCAGGGGGCAACGTCTGGGACAGATCGCCGACCTCCTGTTCCGATTCGCGCGGAAGGACTTCAATCTCCGCATCGGGGGCTGCGAGCTCCGCTACACGGCCGATCCCCGTTTCGTGATCGTCTTGGAGGGGCCGGCCACGGTGCGCCGCCTCCTGCTGCGTCCGCGCCCCGATCGGATCCAACAGGCATTCGTTACCAAGGAATTGGACATCGAAGGGGACCTCCTTGAGGGGCTGCGCCTCAAGGAGGTCTTAACCGAGCGCTCGGCCCAGCTCGGGCCCATGAATAAGCTCCGGGTTCTTTTCCACCTCCTGCGCCTATAGGCTCCGTCCCATGCCGCTTCCCGAAGCCATGCCAAGGCGAGCCGATTCCCCAGGCCCCGGCTCCTCCCCGGACTCCGGCTTCTTGTCCCTCTTGTTGGGTCCCTCCCTGGCCAGCTCCTGCGGCTATTTCCGGGAGGGTGGTATTCCCCTGGAGGACGCCCAGCGGGCTGGACACGATCACCGCGCCCGCAAGCTTCGGCTGCGCCCCTACCAAACCCTTCTGGAGGTTGGTGCCGGCTGGGGCTCCTTCCTAATCCATGCCTGCCGGGAATACGGGGTCACAGCCTACGGGCTAGTCGAAAGCGAGGACCAGGCCAGCTACGCCAACCGATGGATCCAACGGGAGGGCCTGGAAGAACAGGCCCGGGTGGACTGCGCCGAGCCCAGAGACCTTCTGGACCGGGTCCGGTACGACCGGATCGGGGTCAACGGATGGCTGGAACGGGCCAGATACCGGGATCTCGCCGAGCGTTTCCGATCCCTTCGGGGCCTGCTCAACGACGGCGGGATCTTGCTCCTGGAGGGCCGGGAGCGAGCCCAGGAAGGCCAGCCCGACCCCATCGGTACCGGGGCCCTGGCTCAGGTCTTCCCCGACGGCGCCCCGCCTTCTCTGACCGCCTTCGTCCACCAGCTTGAGGACAACGGGCTCGAGGTTCAGGATGTGGAGAACTTACGGACTCACTACGCCCAGACAGCGGGGGCTTGGGTTAAGGAGCTCCGTCGCAACCGCGATGCCTGTCTGGCGCAGGTGGACGAGCCCACGTACCGGGCCTGGCTCTTCCGACTGGCCATGACGAGCCTCTTGTTCGAGGAAGGCCGGGCCTCCTTCCACCAAGTTCAAGTAAGTAAGCGAGGGGATCGGGTGCCCTCCCCGTCCCCAGCCCAAAGGGAGGCCCATGGCTAACGCCGGATTCGATGCGGACGTCCTGGTTATCGGCGGGGGTCCGGGGGGCTCCACGACCGCCTGGGACCTCGCCCGTTCGGGCGTGGACGTCCTCCTCTTGGACGGAGCCGATTTTCCCCGTGTCAAGCTCTGCGCCGGGTGGATCACCCCCCAGATCCTGGACGCTTTAGAGCTGGACCCCCAGGATTACCCCAATACCTTCTCCGCCTTCACCTCGGTCATCCTGTGGGTGGGCAACCGCCCGTGCCGGACCGATTACGTCCGTCCCATCAGCTACGGGATCATCCGCGCCGAGTTCGACCACTTCCTCCTGGAGCGGGCCCGTGAGGCCGGAGCCCGCTTCGTCAATGAGGATGTCAAGGAGGTGGCCACGGACGACGGCGGCTGTACCGTCACCACCCGGGGAGGGAGTACCTACCGGGCGCCCCTTGCCATCGGGGCCGGCGGCTCCAAGGACCCCATCCGGCGCAAGCTCGTGGAGCACCGCAGCGAGGAGCGGATGGTGGTCACCCTGGAGAGCGAGACCCGCGTAGGGGCGGACACCATCCGAGCCCATACCCCTTACTACGAAGTGCCGGAGCTCTTCCTGGAGCCCGATTTCCGGGGCTATGCCTGGTATTTCACCAAGGGGGACTTCCTGAACATTGGCATCGGCCGCCTCGGGGACCCTCGCATCCGCGATGCCCATCCCCGCTTCCTGGAGCAGCTCCGGGACCTGGGCCGGCTGAGTCCCGATCTGGAGGCCCAGCTAACCAAGTTCAAGGGCCACCCCTACAAGATCTACGATCACGTACCCGTGCAGGCCCACGGCGAGCGGTTCCTGCTGGTTGGCGATGCGGCCGGGCTGGCCCGCCACTACTCCGGGGAGGGAATCCGGCCGGCCGTGGAGAGCGCCCGCGATGCGGCCGCGGTGGCCCGCAATGCCCTGGACCCCGGCGAGGCCATCGGCCAGACCCTGACGGAATACGGGAGCCGTTTGACGGAGCGCTACGGTCCTCAGCAGGCGCCGGTCTTCGATCCCACCGCTTGGCTCCCCGAGCGATGGCAGTCCCGCCTCGTGGAGTGGGTGTGCCGCAGTAACCGCCTGCGCCGGGATTGGGTGTTCGGCCGGGTCTTCCTGTTCGACCCCGAGGCGGCAGCCTCCTGAGCCCGGTCCGGCCCCCGCCTTTGCGGCTCCTTCCCCCGCACCTACAATGATGGCTCCTCTGAAGCCACCTGCCGGGAGGCGCTTCCCGTGACCGGCCCAACCCGGACGGAGACCGACACCCTCGGCGCCTTCGAAGTCCCTGGCGAGGCCCTTTACGGGGCCCAGACCGCCCGTGCCCTGGCGAATTTCCCCATCTCCGGGCGCGGCCCCGACCCCGATTTCGTCGTGGCCACGGTGCAGATCAAGCGAGCGGCTGCGGCAGCCAACCAGCAGCTCGGTTCCCTGGACCAGCGCCGGGCCGAGGCCATCCGCGCCGCCTGCGACCGGATCCTGGCGGGGGACCACCGGGACCAGTTCGTGGTGGACCGGTTCCAGGCGGGCGCTGGGACCAGCCACAACATGAACGCCAACGAGGTCCTCGCCAATCTGGCGAACCGGGAGCTGGGCGGCGCACTCGGGCACTACGATCCCGTCCACCCCAACGACCACGTGAACCGCTCGCAGAGCACCAACGATGTGGTCCCCACCGCGATCCGTCTGGCCCTGCTGGCCAAGCTGCCGCGGCTCTGCGCGGCGCTCACAGCGGCGGGCGACGCTTTGGCCGCCTTCGCAGAAAGCGAGGGGGAGACCATCAAGAGCGGGCGGACCCACCTGCAGGACGCGGTCCCCACCACCCTGGGACGAGAATTCGGGGCCTACGCCTTCACCGTCCACGAGCATGCCCATCGCCTGGAGGAAGCAGCGGCCCCTATGCACCGGATCGGCTTGGGGGGCTCGGCCGCGGGCACCGGCCTGGGCACCCCGGAGGGCTATCCCCAAGCGGTGGCGAAGGAGCTCAGCCGGCTGACGGGTCGCACCATCTCGCCCCATCCCGACGCGGCCGCCGCCATGCAGTCCATGTCGGACCTGACGCGGTTCTCCGGGCAGCTTCGGGAAGTGGCCAACGAGCTGACGCGCGTCAGCAACGACATCCGCCTGCTGGCCAGCGGGCCCCGGACCGGGCTGGGGGAGATCCGGCTACCGGCGGTCCAGCCGGGATCGTCGATTATGCCCGGCAAAGTCAACCCGGTGATGTTCGAGATGCTCAATCAAACCCTCTTCCAGGTGCAGGGCCAGGATCACGCCGTCCAGGCCATGGCCCAGGCGGGTCAGCTGGAGCTCAACGTGATGATGCCGGCACTCGGCTCGGCCCTATTCGACGCCGTGGAGTGGGCAACGGCAGCCCTACAGGCCGCCAACGAGCGGAGCCTGCGGGGGATGAGCGCCGACCGCGAGCGCTGCCGGGAGCTCACGCTCACCAGCGTGGCATTGGCAACGCTGCTCAACCGGGCCATCGGCTACGATCGCGCTGCGGAGATCGCCAAGGAAGCGGAGCGATCGGGCCGGAGCATCGCCGAGGTGGTCGCGGAGCGCGGGCTCCTGTCCCGGTCCCAGTTCGAGCGCATGGTTGAGGAGGCCGCCCGCACGGGACGGACCCCGGAGGGAAGCTAGCCCCCCTTCAGGGGGAGCTGGAGGGATGCCCTTCCTGCCGAGCCGGATCGCCTCCGCGCCAGAGCAGCCACAGCCCGATCCCAACCAGGGGTACCGAGAGGAGCTGGCCCATGGAGAGCCCCGCCACCAGAAGGCCCAGCTGGGGATCCGGGGCGCGGAAGTACTCGACGGCGAAACGGATGGCCCCGTAGCCCGCCAGGAACAGGCCGAAGGTCTGCCCACAACGGTGGAGGCGCCTGCCCCCAAGCCAAACCAGCAGGAACAGGACAAGGCCTTCCAGGAGGGCCTCGTAGAGCTGGGAGGGGTGCCGGGGGAGGCTGTCCACGTGGGGGAAGACCATCGCCCAGGGCAATTCCGGATCGGCGGGGCGCCCCCAGAGCTCCCCGTTGATGAAGTTGCCGATTCGGCCGAGTCCCAGCCCCACCGGGGCGATCCGGCTCAGCTGATCCGCCAGATCGAGCAACCGGAGACCCCGCCAGCGGGCAAACCAGACGCCCGCCAGCACCAGCCCAACCAGCCCCCCGTGAAAGGACATGCCGCCATCCCATACGGCGGCGATCTCCAGGGGGCGCTGCAGGTAGTATCCCGGCTGGTAGAAGAGGACGTAGCCGAGCCTTCCCCCGGCAATCACCCCGATAATGGCCGCGAAGACCAGATCGCCGACACCCTCCGGGCTAAGCCCCAGGGTCCCGCGCCGGCAAAGCAAAAAGCCCCACCCGATGCCGAAGCCCAGGAGGTACATGATCCCGTACCAGTGGACCTGGACCGGTCCTACCGTCAGGGCGATGGGGTCAATCTCGGGATAGACCAGCACCCCGGCTCCTTCCGGTAGGATTGGGTAGGCGGTGTCGCCACGATACCCTCGTGGCCCTTCTCAGCGGTGCAGCAGCTAGGGAGCACCATGGCGAGTCGAATCTGGCGCAAGGGCCTGGTCAAGGCATCGCAATGGGGCTGGAAGCTGGCCCAGGAAGGCTTCCAGGTCCCCGTTCCTCAATCGCTTCTGGACGGCCTGGCGCGAAAGATGGCCGCGGATCCCAGTGTCCGGGACCTTCGCCTGCAGGTGGCCCCCGATCAGCGACTGGCACTGTCCGGGCTCAAGAAGAAGGGCCTGTGGGTCACCTTTCGGGTCACCTTCGTCCTCGAGGCACCGGCGGCGGACGATCCGAAGCGCAGCCTGCCCTTGACCATCGCCGAAGCGGAGCCCTTCTTCGCCCGGGGCCTGGCCCGCTCCGCCATGGCCGAGATCGATGGGGTCTCGGTGGCGGGGGAGCGGATTCAAATCGACCTGGACGGGGCCATCGACCGCCACGAATGGGCCCGCAAGATCCCCCAAACCCTGCGGGACCGGCTCCGGATCACCGGGGCCCATACCGAGGGGGAGCGCCTCTACCTCCACCTCAGTCTGGCGTAGCGGGGCCGTCCCCTTCCGCCGGAGTGGCCCCCAGCCAGGCCGAAGCCAGCCGCCCACGAGCGATCCGGGCCACAATAACGGCCAACGCCAGGCCCAGCACCGCGGTTAGCCAGTCCTCTAATTGGGCCTGGTGCCCGGGGATGACGAACTGTTGGATTTCGTCCAGGGCCGCGAGCAGGGCTCCCAGTACCAAGGTGAGGCTACCCCATAGCGGGCGCGGCCAGTCCGGAAGCAGGCGGGCCAATGCCCCCGCTCCGAGGATGCCCAGCAAAGCATAGGCCCCTATGGGTCCCATCCGCCCCGTCTCCGCCAAAGGCACCAGGAGCCACGAAGGCAGGTGGCGGTGGCCGGCAATCGCCGCCAACCAGAGCAGGCTGGCGCCACCCCAGACCTTCCCGGAAGTCTCCCGTAAGCCGATCACCGGGGCCTCAACCCCTTCATGAGGAGGTCCAGCAGCCCCTCCCCAAAGGCCTCGGGCCGCTCGGCAAAATCCACCTCTGGCATGTGGGCGAGGAAATGGCGGGCCTGGAAGAAGAAGAGCTGGGCCCCTGCGAGGGTAAGCGCCACCAAAGCGGGGTCGTGCTCGGCAGCGAAAAGGCCGTCCTCCTGGCCGCGCCGGATCAGCTGAACCAGCCGCTGGAAGTTATCCCCGTACACCTTCTCGGCCAGGGTCCGGATCCGCTCCGACTCGGCATCCAGGAGCTCGCGCAGGACCAGCTGGCTAACATCCGCCTGATCGAAAAGGTGCCGGAGATGGAAGCGGGCGAATTCGGCAAGGGCCCGCTCGG
>JAHEOG010000111.1 GCA_018609925.1 Gammaproteobacteria bacterium | reverse complement strand
ATCGAGCCGGCGGAGGACCCGGAGTCCTCCCGGCGTCTGCTGGTGGAGACCAACCGTCCCGGTGTGAGCCTGGTCATCGTCCGGGGGGTGGATGTCCCCACCTACGTCGAGTTCGGCGCGGCCGATCTGGGGGTGGCCGGTCGCGACGTGCTGATGGAGCAGGAGGCGGACCTCTACGAGCCGGTGGATCTGGGGATCGGCCGCTGCCGGCTGGTGGTGGCCGAGCCCGAGGGACTGGCCGCCGCGGACGACCCCACCCACTGGGAGCGGGTCCGCGTCGCCACCAAGTATCCCCACCTCACGGAGCGCTTCTTCGCCCGCAAGGGGGTCCAGGCCCAGATCATCAAGCTCTACGGGTCCATGGAGCTGGCCCCCCTGGTGGGGCTGGCGGACCGCATCGTGGACCTGGTGAGCACCGGTCGCACCCTGCAGGAGAACGGCCTGGTGGAGGTGGAGACCTTGTGCCAGGTGTCCAGTCGCCTGGTGGTGAACAAGGCCTCCCTGAAGCTCAAGCACCCCAGGGTCTCCGAGGTCATCGATCAACTGGACGAGGCGGTGGCGGCCATCGCCCCCGCCGGCTAACGCCGGGAGGTTCTCGACCATGCCCAGCCGCCACCTGGACAGCTCCGATCCCCACTTCCGAGAGGAGCTGGACGCCCTGCGCGCCCGGTCCGGGACCGCGGACCGGGAAGTGGAGGCCACGGTCCGCGAGGTCCTGGACCGGGTGCGGGATGAGGGTGATTCGGCCGTGCTCCACTACACCCAACGCTTCGACCGGGTGGAGCACACCACCATGGCCTCCCTGGAGATCCCGCGGGACCGCATGGAAGGGGCGCTGGAGCGCCTGGCCGCGGACCAGCGCGAGGCCCTGGAGGGGGCCGCCGAGCGCATCCGCGCCTTCCATCGACGGCAGCGGGAGTCGGACTGGACCTACACCGACGAGGGCGGCACCGTCCTCGGCCAGAAGGTGACCCCGCTGGATCGGGTGGGGGTCTATATCCCGGGCGGTACCGCCGCCTATCCCTCCACGGTTCTCATGAACGCCATCCCCGCCCAGGTGGCGGGCGTGGGCGAGATCGTCATGGCCGTGCCCACCCCCGGCGGCGAGGTCCACGACCTGGTCCTGGCGGCCGCCGCGGTAGCCGGTGTCGATGTCGTCTTCACTGTCGGCGGCGCCCAGGCGGTGGCGGCCCTGGCCTTCGGTACCGAGACCGTGCCCGCAGTGGACAAGATCGTGGGTCCGGGCAACCGCTACGTGGCGACGGCCAAGCGCCTGGTCTACGGCCAGGTGGGCATCGACATGATCGCCGGGCCCAGCGAGATCCTGGTCATCAGCGACGGCGAGACCGATCCCGATTGGCTGGCCATGGACCTGCTCTCCCAGGCCGAGCACGACGAGGACGCCCAGGCCATCCTTATTACTCCGGACCCCGAGCACCGAGAGCGGGTGGCGGCCAGCCTGCGCAGTCTGGTGGAGACCCTGGACCGGGCCGAGATCGCACGGCGCTCCCTGGAGGATCGGGGGGCGCTGGTGCTGGTCCGGGACCTGGATGAGGCGGTGGCGGTGGCCAACCGGATCGCCCCCGAGCACCTGGAGCTTGCCGTGGCCGACCCGTGGGCCCTGGTGGACCGGGTACGCCATGCGGGTGCGGTCTTCCTGGGGCCCTACACTTCCGAGGTAATGGGCGACTACGTGGCCGGACCCAACCACGTGCTGCCCACCGACAGCACCGCCCGATTCAGCTCGCCGCTGGGGGTCTACGACTTCATCAAGCGCACCAGCCTCATCGGCTGCAGCCCCGAGTCGGCACGCGAGCTGGGCCGCATGGCCTCGGTCCTGGCAAGGGCCGAGGGCCTTACCGCCCACGCCTTCTCCGCCGAGTACCGGGTCAAGGCAAAGGCTCCGGGAGAGGAGACATGACCGAGCGCAAGGCCGAGGTCCAGCGCCGCACCGCGGAAACGGACATCCGTCTGACCCTGGCCCTGGACGGGTCCGGGCAGGCGGACAACGACACCGGGGTGCCCTTCTTGGATCACATGCTCGACCAGGTGACCCGCCACGGTGCCTTCGACCTGACCCTGGCCGCCTCCGGGGACCTCGAGATCGATGCCCACCACACCGTGGAGGACGTCGGCATCACCTTGGGTCAGGGGCTGGCTCAGGCCGTCGGGGACAAGCGGGGCATCTACCGCTACGGGCATGCCTACTGCCCCTTGGATGAGGCCCTGTCCCGGGCGGTGGTGGATCTGTCCGGACGCCCGGGGCTGGAATACCACTTGGCCTTCCAGCGGGATCGCATCGGCGATTTCGATGTCGACCTCATCCGGGAATTCTTCGGCGGGCTGGTAAACCACGCCGCCATGACCGTGCACCTGGACAACCTGCGCGGCGAGAACGCCCACCACATCGCCGAATCGGCCTTCAAGGCCTTCGGCCGGGCCGTGCGCATCGCCATCTCCGAGGATCCGGCGGCCGCCGGCAATGTGCCCTCCACCAAGGGCCAGCTCTAACCGGGTACCCCATGGGCAATCGCGTGGCCGTTGTCGACTACGGCATGGGCAACCTTCGCTCCGTGGCCAAGGCCCTGGAGCACGTGGGCGCGGATGTGACGGTGGCCACCGGTCCCGAGGCGGTGCGGGCTGCCGACCGGGTGGTCTTCCCCGGTGTCGGGGCGATCCGGGACTGCTTGGCGGCCCTCGACGATCAGGGTCTGCGGGGGGCCGTAATCGAAGCCGCTCGCGCCAAGCCGTTCCTCGGGATCTGCCTGGGCATGCAGGCGCTCATGGAGACCTCCCTGGAATACGGCCGCCACGATGCCCTGGGGGTCGTCCCGGGGCAGGTGGTGCCGTTCCCCGCCGAGGACATGCGGGACCCGGCCGGGCGGGCGCTGAAGGTCCCCCACATGGGCTGGAACCGAGTCCGCTTCGCCGATCTCGACCACCCGCTATGGGCTGGGATCGCGGACGATGGCCACTTTTACTTCGTCCATTCCTATCTGGTGGAGCCGGCCCATAGCAGCGATACCGCCGCCACCACCGAGCACGGGATCGCGTTCGCCTCGGCCGTGGAACGGGGCAGCCTGTTCGCGGTGCAGTTCCACCCCGAGAAGAGCTCCGAGCGGGGCCTGCGGCTGCTGGCCAATTTCCTCGTCTGGGACCCGGTATGAGCCCGGCATGCTCGTGATCCCCGCCATCGATCTCAAGGACGGCGCCTGCGTCCGCCTGCGCCAGGGGGAGATGGAGCAGTCCACGGTTTATTCCGAGGATCCCGCCGCCACCGCCCGCAGGTGGCTGGAGGCCGGAGCGCGACGGCTGCACGTCGTCGACCTCAATGGGGCTTTCAAAGGCCGACCGGTGAACGAAAACGCCATCCGCGCCATTACCTATGAGGCCGGTGACTTCCCTGTCCAGCTCGGCGGCGGCATCCGCGACCTGGCCACCATCGAGGCCCATCTGGCTGCCGGGGTCCGCTACGTCATCCTGGGCACCGCGGCGGTGCGCGATCCCGACTTCGTTTGCCGGGCCGCCGCCAAGTTCCCGGACCAGATCCTGGTGGGTCTGGACGCCCGCGACGGTAGCGTGGCGGTGGAGGGCTGGGCGGAGACTACGGACCAGGAAGTAACGGAGCTCGCGGTTCGGTTCGAGGGCTTGGGAGTGGGCGCCATCGTCTACACCGACATCGGCCGCGACGGCATGCTCACCGGCCCCAACGTGGAGGCCACCCGGGCGCTGGCCCGGAGCCTCTCCATCCCGGTCATCGCCTCGGGGGGCATCCATTCCCTGGAGGACATCCGTGCCCTGAAGACCGTGGAGGCCGATGGGGTGATCGGGGCCATCACCGGCCGGGCCCTCTACGAAGGGACCCTGGATTTTGCGGCGGCACGCCGGGAGGCCGAGGCGGATGCTGGCTAAGCGGGTCATCCCTTGCCTGGACGTGGACGCCGGGCGGGTGGTCAAAGGCGTGCGCTTCGTCGATATCCGCGACGCCGGCGATCCGGTGGAGATCGCTCGGCGCTACGACGCCGCCGGCGCCGACGAGCTGGTCTTTCTGGACATCACCGCCAGCCACGAGGAGCGCCGCACCCTCATCGATGCGGTGGAGGCGGTGGCCGCCCAGGTCTTCATCCCCCTTACGGTGGGCGGCGGGGTCCGCACCGGCGACGACGTCCGCGAGCTTCTGCGCGCCGGGGCGGACAAGGTGGCCATCAACACCGCCGCCGTGAAGCACCCCGAGCTGGTCACCGAGGCGGCCGAGCGCTTCGGGAGCCAGTGCATCGTGGTGGCCATCGACGCCAAGCGCGTCGGGCAGGGACAGTGGCACGTGTTCACCCATGGCGGGCGCCACGACACGGGTATCGACGCGATCGGCTGGGCCCGTGAGATGGCGGAGCGCGGCGCGGGCGAGATCCTGCTCACGAGCATGGACCGCGACGGCACCAAGGACGGGTTCGATCTGGGGCTAACCCGCACGGTGGCGGAGGCGGTCCCCGTCCCAGTCATCGCCTCGGGCGGTGTGGGGACCCTGGAGCACTTGGTGGAAGGCATCCGCGAAGGCGGCGTCGAGGCCGTGCTGGCCGCCTCCATCTTCCATTTCGGCGAGCATTCCGTGGCGGAGGCCAAGGAGGCCTTGGCCGCGGCCGGCATCGAGGTACGCCGATGAGCGATGCGCAGTGGCTGGAGCAGGTGGCCTGGGACGGGCGCGGCCTGGTGCCGGCGGTGGCCCAGGAGGCCGACACCGGGGAGGTGCTCATGCACGCCTTCATGGATCGGGACGCCCTGACCGCCACCGTTCGGAACGGTCTGGCCACCTACTGGTCGCGCTCGCGCGGGGCCCCTTGGTGCAAGGGCGAGACCTCGGGGCATTACCAGGTCGTGGAAGAGATCCGGCTGGACTGCGACAATGATACGATTCTCCTGCGTGTGCGCCAGAGCGGTCCGGCCTGCCACACGGGGCAGCGCAACTGCTTCTTCCAGCGTCTGGAAGGCGGGGAGTGGCGGGGTGTCGCTCCCGCGCCGGGCTGCCAGGAGGAAGGCGAATGAGCGAGGAGGTGCTGGCCCGCGTGGCTGAGGCGCTTGAGGCCCGCAAGGAGGCCTCGCCCGAGGATTCCTACGTGGCGTCCCTGTATGCCGGAGGGCGCAACAAGATCCTGGAAAAGGTAGGGGAGGAGGCGACGGAGGCCATCCTGGCGGCAAAGGACGGTGATCGTCACGGCCTGGTCGCCGAGACCGCCGATTTGTGGTTCCACAGCCTGGTCATGCTCTCCGAGCAGGGTCTCGGCCCCGCCGATGTCCTAGCCGAGCTGGAGCGACGCTTCGCCGTATCGGGCCACGACGAGAAGGCGGCGAGGGGCGGATCGAGCTAAGCCTCCGCCCGAACCGACTCGATTCCGAGGGGGCAGGCCATGTTTGGCGGATTCGGCATTCCTGAGCTGTTGATCGTGCTGGTGATCGTGCTGGTCTTCTTTGGGGCCGGCAAGCTCCCCGAGATCGGGAGCGCCCTGGGCAAGGGCATCCGGGGCTTCCGCCAGTCCATGGATGGCGGCGGGGGCGGCGAGGACGCCCAGGAGAGCCAAAAGCCCGACAGCCTCGAGCACGACCGGGGGGAGACCATCGAGGGCACCGCGGTCAAGAACGAGGACGAGGAGAAGGACAAGAAGTAGCCCTCACCTCCGAACCGGTTGTCCTGCCGGCTCGGGTCCCTGGGAGCCCCGGTCATGTTCGATATCGGCTTCATCGAGATGATGGTCATCGGCCTCATCTTGCTGCTGGTCGTGGGGCCCGAGCGCCTTCCCGAGGTGGCCCGCACGGTCGGGGGCTGGGTACGCCAGGCCAAGCGCTACGTGGATTCGGTAACCTCGGAGCTGGACCAGGATCTCAACCTGCGGGAGCTGGACCGGGAGACCCGACAGGCTACCGCGGCCTCAGGGGATTCCAAGGGCCAGGACAAAGGCCCCTCATCCGGGGAGGGCCCCCTTGCCCCGGAGGAGCCCGGAGAGCTGGATCCGTCCGGGGGATCCTCCCCCGAGCGCGATGGCAATGCCGATCCGGAGGAGCCCCATACCCGCCAGGAGCCCGGCCAGGCCGAGCTCTATGACCGTCTGAAGGACGACGACCAGGAATCCGGCGACCGTGGCTGAGTCCACCGACGAGCGCTCCGACACCATCGTCGGTCACCTCCTGGAGCTCAAGAGCCGCCTGACCCGGGCGGTTGTGGCGGTGATGGCGGGCTTCGGGATCGCCTATCCCTTCAAGGAGCGGATCTTCGCCTTCCTGACCGATCCCATGGTCCGGGTCCTGCCCGAGCGCTCCTCCTTCATCTTCACCAATCCCGCCGAGGCCTTCTTCACCTACCTCAAGATCTCATTGTTGGCGGGATTCCTGTTGGCCATCCCCGTGGTGCTCTACCAGTTTTGGGCCTTCGTCGCCCCCGGGCTTTACCGCAGCGAGCGCCGCGCCTTCTTCCCCGTGCTACTGCTCTCGATCTTCCTTTTCTTCGCGGGGGCGGCCTTCAGCTTCTTCCTGGTCTTCCCCTTGGCCTTCCAGTTCCTCGTGGGCTTCGCCACCGATGACATCATGGCCATGCCCACCATGAAGGAGTACCTGGGCTTCTCCATTACCCTGCTGCTGGCCTTCGGAGCCTCCTTCCAGGTACCCATCGTGTGCATGGCCCTCGTCCGGCTGGGGATGGTGGGGGTGGCCGACCTGCGGGCGAAGCGGCGCTACGTCTTCGCCGGGGCCTTCGTCCTGGCCGCCCTGATCACGCCGCCGGATGTGGTCTCCCAGGTGCTGCTGGGCTTCCCGGTGTGGCTGCTTTACGAGCTGGGCATCCTCCTCTCCGCGCGCATCAAGCCCCGGGACTGGGAGGCCGAGGAGGAGCCCGAGGCGGGCTCCTGACCCGGTTTGGGAAGGTCAGATCGCCCATTCGGTTTGTAACCGCCCACAACACAAAGATCGCCACGAGAGCCTGATAGGATTTGAAGAGCCCAATAGGCCCTACTGATAAAACCGGATTTGCGTCCTTTGCCACCTTGGCCTCCTTGGCCGTTTGTACGCTTACCGCTTGATCGGGAGGCAATCCATGGCAGCGGATCTCCGCGAGCTGGTGGCCTACTGCGACGGCCTCCTGGACATCGATGCAGTGGTGGACTTCTCCCCCAACGGCTTGCAGGTCGAGGGGACGCACCGAGTCCAGCGGATCGTCTCCGGGGTGACCGCCTGCCAGGCCCTGCTGGACGAGGCAGTGGCTGCCGAGGCCGATCTGGTGCTGGTCCACCACGGCTACTTCTGGAAGGGGGAGGACTCGGTTCTGGCCGGGATGAAGGGCCGGCGGATCGCCACGCTGATGGGCTCGCACATGTCGCTGGTGGCCTACCACCTGCCTCTGGACCGTCACCCCGATGTGGGGAACAACGCCGAGCTGGCGAGGGTGCTGGGGGTCGCCCCCGAGGCCGGGTTCGGGGAGCTGGGGGGCACCGCCATCGGCCTCGGGGGCGGCCTGGGCGCGGACGAGGATCCCGACGATTTCCGTCGGCGGGTGGAGGAGACCCTCTCTACCCGGGCGTTGCATGTGTCCGGTCCCCAGTACCGGATCCGTCGGGTGGCCATCTGCAGCGGCGGGGCTCCGGACCTGATCGGTGAGGCGGCCGCCGCAGGCCACGACCTGTTCCTGACGGGGGAATCCAACGAGCGGGTGACCCACGCCGCACGCGAGCTGGGCATCCACTTCCTGGCCGCCGGCCACCACGCCACCGAGCGCCTCGGTGTCCAGGCCCTGGGGCAGCACCTGGCCGAACGGTTCGGGCTCCGCCATACCTTCGTGGACATCCCCAACCCCGCTTGACCGGGATCAAGGACCACCCTGTTCGCCCCGGGACAGGATGGGCCCCACAAGATGAAGGTGCCGACCGGCCGGGATCCTGGGCTTGACCGAAGGGCCCGCTTCAAGGAACCTATGGCTCGCCCAAGGCACCCCGGACGGGCCGCTGTTGAGAGCCGCTTCTGGCCCGCCTAGAGGGAAGCCATCTCCAACGCAGGCCCTTCCCGCCCCGCCCTGCGTATCGTGGTCGACGGGGGGAACCCCCGCCGAGGAGGACCTATGAGCGCGGACACCGTCGATCCCAGCCGACGCCGCTTCCTGAACTGGACCGCCGGTGTGGTGGGTGCCATCGGGGTCGGCTACGCGGCGGTCCCCTTCATCCGGAGCATGGCCCCGAGCGCCTCGGTCGAGGCCCAGGCAACCGAGACCGTGGATCTCAGCAAGATCGAGCCCGGCCAGCGCATCACCATCCAGTGGCAGGGCAAGCCGGTCTGGGTGATCCGGCGCACCGAGCGCATGGTGGAGTCCCTGGACAGCGAGGAGCTGGTCGCCCAGCTCAAGGACCCGGACTCCGGCGCCTCCGAGCAGCCCGATTTCGCGGAGAATGCGTACCGCTCCCGCGATCCCGGGGTCCTGGTCATGGTGGCCATCTGTACCCACCTCGGCTGCATCCCCTCCTATCGTCCAGAGCCGGGTGGGGAGTTCTGGTCGGGAGCCTGGGAAGGCGGCTTCTTCTGCCCCTGTCACGGTTCCGGCTTCGATCTGGCCGGCCGTGTCCTGGACGGAAGCCCGGCCCCGCGCAACCTGGCCGTACCCTATTACGAATACCTCTCCGACAGCCGCATCCGGATCGGAAAGCCCCGAGGGTAAGGGGGAGCGCCTGTGAACCGCTTCATCGCTTGGGTCGATGCTCGGTTTCCGCTGACGCGGATGCTCCGTGAGCACCTAACCGAGTACTACGCGCCCAAGAACTTCAACTTCTTCTATTTCTTCGGGGCCCTGGCGCTGCTGGTGCTGGTGGTTCAGATCCTGACCGGGATCTGGCTGACTATGCACTACAAGCCCGATGCCGAGCTGGCCTTCGGCTCCGTCGAGCACATCATGCGGAACGTGAACTACGGCTGGCTCATCCGCTACATGCACGCCACCGGGGCCTCGGCCTTCTTCATCATCGTCTACCTGCACATGTTCCGCGGGCTCATGTACGGCTCCCACCGGCCGCCACGGGAGCTTGTGTGGATCGTGGGCATGCTGATCTTCCTGGTGCTTATGGGCGAGGCCTTCATGGGCTACGTCCTGCCCTGGGGGCAGATGTCCTACTGGGGCGCCCAGGTCATCATCAACCTCTTTACCGCCATCCCCTGGATCGGGCCCGATTTGGCGGAGTGGATCCGGGGCGGGTTTGCCATCTCGGATCCGACGCTCAACCGGCTGTTCGCCTTCCACGTGGTCGCGCTGCCGATCGTCTTGATCCTGCTGGTGGGCGTCCATCTGGTGGCCCTGCACGAGGTGGGCTCCAACAACCCGGACGGCATCGAGATCAAGGAGACCAAGGACGCGCAGGGTCGGCCCGCGGACGGCATCCCGTTCCATCCCTACTACACGGTCAAGGACCTGTTCGGGGCGGTGGTCTTCTTGTTCGTCGCCGCGGTGATCATCTTCTACTTCCCCACGGTCAACGGCCTGTTCCTCGAGCCGGAGAACTTCGAGCCCGCGGATCCGCTCAATACCCCGGAGCACATCAAGCCGGTCTGGTATTTCGGGACCTTCTACGCGATCCTTCGCGCCGTGCCCCACAAGCTGACCGGCGTGGTCCTGATGGGCCTGTCCATCCTGCTCCTGTTCCTGCTGCCGTGGCTGGACCGCAGCCCGGCCCGGTCCTGGCGGTACCGGCCCATCTACAAGCAGATGCTGCTGATCTTCGCGGTTAGCTTCCTGGTGCTGATGTATCTCGGCAGCCAGCCGCCGACGGCGACCTACACCCTGCTCGCCCAGGTCTTCACGGTGATCTACTTCGCCTTCTTTATCGCCTTGCCGTTCGTTTCCCGGTGGGAGCGGCCGAGACCGGTCCCGGACCGGATCACGGGAAAGGGCTGAGCCAGCCATGAGGATAGTGGCCGCCGCCGTTGCCATCGCGCTCCTTGGGCTTGCCGGTTCGGCCTTTGCCGCCGGCGAGGGAGCCAGTCTCCGGTCCATGGACCCGGATTACTCCAAGGAGACCCTCCGTGAGGGGGCCCGGTCCTTCGCCAACAACTGCCTGGGATGCCATTCCCTGTCCCGGTTTCGGTACCGCAACCTGGTAGACGACTTGGGGATGACCAAGCAGGAGGTCGAGCAGGACCTCATGAAGGGTACCGTGAGCATCAACGACCACATGGAATCGTCCATGACCGAGGAGCAGGCCCGGGATTGGTTCGGCGCCGCTGCCCCCGACCTCTCCCTGGTAAGCCGGGTGCGCGGCCCCTCCTGGATCTACTCCATGCTCCTTGGCTTCCACCGGGACTCGGACTCGGCGACCGGCTGGAACAACCGGGTCTTCCCGCAGGCCGCCATGCCCAACGTGCTCTACAACCTGACGCCCGAGGCTCCGGGCTACTACGACTCGGTACCTCCACCCGGTCACGGGGAGGGCTCGGGAGCCGATAACGGTGAGCTCCCCGAGGTGCCCGAAGGGCTCGATGCAGAGGTGCGGGAGCTGGTGTCGTTCCTCGCCTACGCGAGCGATCCCTCCGTCGTCGCCCGCCGGTCCCTGGGACCCTGGGTCCTTGGCTTTTTGGCCCTCCTGGGGCTTCTCACCTACCTGGTCAAGCGGGAATACTGGCGAGACGTTCACTAAGCCCTCTCCCGGACCCGGATAGGGCCTGCCGGGACCATCATGTAGGCGGGTCCCGGGTCGGGTCCGGCCGGGAGCGGCCCACAAGGGGCGCTCGCTGATGACCGACCTCCGAGCCCGATGTCAGGAGGCCTTCCACCGCCTTCGATACCCTCCCCAGATCGGGGGGCGGGAGGACATCTCCCCGACCAGGTTCGTTCTGATCCGGGTCCACCAGATCCTGGTGGCCATAACCCGGGATCTCATGGAGGGCGGTCTGACCCTGCGGACCACCAGCCTGGTCTATACCACCCTCCTGTCGCTCGTCCCCCTCCTCGCCTTCAGCTTCGCCATCCTCAAGGGCTTCGGGGTTCATAACCAGCTGGAGCCCTTGCTGCTGCAGTTCCTGGAGCCGCTTGGGCCCCAGCGTGAAGAGCTAGCCGACCAGATCCTCGCCTTCGTGGGCAACATCGAGGTGGGCGTGCTGGGCGCCGTGGGCCTGGGCTTTTTGATGATTACCGTGGGCTCGCTGATCTACAAGATCGAAACGGGGTTCAACTACATCTGGCAGATCCAGCAGACCCGCCACTGGCCCCGCAGCCTGGGCGGCTATCTGAGCGTCATACTGGGCGGCCCGATCCTGCTTTTCACCGCCAGCGGCATGGCCAACACGGTGCTGGAATCGGATCTGGCCCGGGCCCTGACCCAGCGGGAGCCCTTCCATACCCTGGTGTTCGTCTTAGGACAGATCCTGCCCACCCTGCTGGTGATCGCCGCGGCCGCCTTTATCTACCGGTTGATCCCCAACACCCGGGTCTCCTTGCGGGCGGCATTGGTGGGCGGGGCGGTGGCCGGCCTATTGTGGCAGGGCTGCGGCTGGGCCTTTGGGGCCTTCATCGGCACCTCCACCCGTTACACGGCCATCTATTCGAGCTTCGCCATCGGCCTGGTGTTCATGATCTGGCTCTACGTGAGCTGGCTGATCCTCCTGGTCGGGGGTCGGCTCGCCTTCTACGTCCAGAACCCCCATTACCTGGAGCAGCCTCGCCTGGATGACCT